>JAIFLS010000038.1 GCA_020048935.1 bacterium
CACATGCGGAAACTGTGGATAACCCTGAGGGCGATTGATGAAGCGGTACGTTAAACAGGCCTTCTGGATCGGGGTGGGTGGATACGCTGCTGCGCTGCTGGCGGTGGCGGTGCTGGCGCAGGAGCCGATCGAGGGTCTGCGTGTGCCTTTGGAGTTTAATCCGGACGGGACGCTCAAGAGCGAACTTACCGCCCAGCGGGCAATGGTAAGGTCGGATGCGACGATTGCCGCCAGCGGTGTCGTTTTCCGCGTGTTCTCCACCAACGGGACGGTGGAGACGACGATCACGGCGGACAACGCGCAATTCAGCAGCGAGAAGCAGGTCGGTCGTTCTGAAACGTCCGTTTCCTTGCGACAAGGGGAGGTGCTGTTGACGGGCGAGGGGTTCGAATGGGATGGTAAGAGAGGGACGTTACGGATACTGCAAAAGGCGCGGATCTCGTTCCCCGCTGAAATGATCAAGATGGGAGGGGTTTCGAATAATGATAAGCAGAAACAATAAGTTGGTGGTCCTGCTGGCGGTGCTGGGGTGGGTGTGCCTGGCGGCGATGGCCTCGCCTGTGGTGACCGGACCTGTGGGAGAAACGGTGATCACATCCGACACGCTGCTGTTCGACTACCAGCAACGCATGTGCGTGTTCGAGGGTAATGTGGTTGTGACCGAGCCTCGGGTGCGGATGGAAAGCCAGAAGCTGCATGTGTTCTTCGACGCCAGTAACAGGGTCGAGTCCGTCGTGGCTACCGAATCGGTCAAGGTCACTCAGGAAAACCGCGTGGCCACCTGCGGACGGGCGGTCTACACCGTGGAGAGCGGGGCGATCGTGATGACGATCGATCCCATGCTGGCTCGTGGGCGCGATGAGTTGCGCGGTGATGAGATCCGGATCTTTGTCAACTCGCAGAAGGTCATTTCACTCCCCGGGCACCTGGTGGTCTATCCGACAGATCGGCCAGACCAGCCAAGGCCACAGCCGAAAAATATTACCGGAACGCAAAAATAGGTGTTTACCTGCCGCCGATTGCGGTTACAATGGCAGTGTCGGGGGTTGGGCAGCGAGTTGTTCATTGATTTGAATGTGTACGGGGGGATTGCTGTCAGGAATATCATGATGACAGAGGGAAATCATACATCCGAGTATCTGGTTGAGGCGTCCGGGCTGGTGAAGTCCTACCGCGGGAAGAAGGTGGTTTCGGACGTCAACATCCATGTCAAGCCGGGGGAGATTGTCGGGTTGCTCGGGCCTAATGGCGCGGGCAAGACAACCTCCTTCTACATGATCGTCGGCCTGGTGAAACCGGATGGTGGCAAGGTGTTCTTCAGGGGGGCGGATGTGACGGGCAAGCCGATGTGCCAGCGGGCGCGGCTGGGAATCGGCTATCTTGCGCAGGAACCTTCGGTCTTCCGGAAATTGACCGTTCGTGAGAATGTGCTGGCGATCCTGGAGACATTGAACATCACGCGTGCGGAGCAGATGCGGCGACTCGACCGTCTGCTGGAGGAGCTTGATCTTGCCCGCCTGGGCAAGCAGCGTGCCTACACGCTCAGCGGCGGGGAACGGCGGCGGCTGGAGATCACGCGTGCGCTGGTTACCGATCCGGCAATCCTGATGCTGGACGAACCGTTCAGCGGCGTGGATCCTCTGGCGGTGGCGGATGTCCAGAAGATCATCATCCGTTTGCAGCAGCGAGGGCTCGGCATACTGATTACCGATCACAACGTGCGCGAGACCCTTTCGGTCGTGGACCGGGCTTACCTGCTTTTCGAGGGTAAGGTGCTGCGCGAGGGGGCCAGCTCGTTCCTGATCAACGACCAGATGAGCCGGGAACTTTATCTGGGCACTGAATTTCATATGTAGAACAACAAGAAAAGGAGGATGCTATGCCAATCGAAGTCACAGCACGGCACATGGACGGGGCGGAAGCGGCGAAGCAGTACGCGCAGGAGCGCTCGCAGAAACTGATGGACATGTTCCCGCGAGTCGAGCATGTCCATGTGATCCTGAATGTGGAAAAGCACCGGCACGAGGCGGAGGTCGTGGTGCAGGCGAAGAACCACATCCACATCGAGGCCGACGAGAAGAGCGATGACATGGCCAATTCGATCGATGTGGCTTTTGAACGCGCCGAGAAGCAGCTCCGCAAGCTGCGCGAGAAGATCACGGATCATCGCGTGAAGCCGGGTGAGATCGTGGAAAAGGGCGATCTGTAGCCATCTGTGGCCAGGCGTCCATCACGTTCCAAGGAAGGACGAGGACTATGATTGAGAAGACAGCGGAAACAAAAGGCTCGGTGAAGGTGGCCGACTTCCTCTCGGCGGGTGGGGATCGGCTTAAGCTTGAAGTGCAAGGGGGGACGGCCGGGCTGTCGCGCCTGATTGGCGAAGCCGCCATAAACCGGCCCGGGCTCGGGCTTGCCGGTTTCCTGAAGTATTTCCCCGAGCAGCGCATCCAGGTGATCGGGCTGGCCGAGCATGCCTACCTCGACTCGCTCAGCGCCGAGGAGCGTGCCAAGCGGACCGAGGCGATGTTCGCCACGAAGGTTCCCTGCGTGGTGTTCACGCGCAACAAGCGCATTCATCCCGAGATCGTGGCGCTGGCGGACAAGTACCGTGTCGCCCTGTTGCGGACGCCGCTGATCACGAAGCATTTCGTGAATGCGGCGACGATCATCATGGAAAACCTGCGGGCCCCGCGGCAGAAAGTGCAGGGGACGATGGTTGAGATCATGGGCATCGGTGTCATGATCGAGGGGAGTAACGGTGTCGGCAAGAGCGACACGGCACTGGCTCTGGTGCAACGCGGTCACAGTCTGGTTTCCGATGATATCACGGCCCTGCGCCGCGACACCTCGGGGGCCCTGATCGCCTCGCCGGTCAAGGTCACCCAGTATCACATGGAGATCCGCGGGCTTGGCATCATCCATGTCCCGAGCCTGTTCGGCGTGGCCTCGGTGCGCGAGGAGAAGAAACTTGACCTCGTGGTGACTCTATGTCCGCGCGGGAAGGAACCGGAATTCGCGGATTCGCGCAGCAAGTCCAACACGAAGACTTATCTGGGGGTGGACGTGCCCCAGGTGATTGTGACGGTCGAGCCCGGGCGCGATATCGCCAACGTGGTTGAGACGGCGGCTCTGAACATGAAGCTCCTGAAACTCGGGCATGATGCGGAAAAAGAGCTTGATGAACGGTTGATGGCGCTTCTTAGCGACGGTCGCAACGCGTTTGAATGACGAGGCCGGCAGGCAGATAATATGATGCGTGAGCTAATCATATCCAATCAGTACGGGATCCATGCGCGCCCTGCGGCCCTGTTTGTCAAGGCGGCATCGCGCTTTGATGCCGATATCAGCGTCGAGAAGGACGGTACTGTGGTGTCGGGGAAGAGCATCATGGGCCTGATGACCCTCGAGGCGGGGCGGGGCTCCGTGCTTCGGGTGACGGCTGAAGGCCCGGACAGCGAGGAGGCTCTCGATCATCTTGAGGATCTGGTTGTCAAACGGAAATTCGACGAGGCTTAACCTATGTCATCGGATGTGCCTGGAACGATGGGAGTGATTTTCCGCGGTATCGGTGTCTCGCCAGGCGTGGCGGCGGGGCCGGTGGCGTTATTGCAGAATTCCGACACCCCGCGGATATCCGAGCGGACGATCAACGAGGCCGCGGTAGCGGGAGAGATCGCCCGTTTTGAAGAGGCCCTGATCGAGACCCGACGGCAGATCCGCCAGATCCAGGAGGCGCTCAGCGGCCAGACGCGTGCTCAGGACGCCTCCATCCTTGATGCGCACTTGATGGTGCTTGACGATCGTACGTTTCTTGAGGAAGTCATCGGCGGGGTGCGGGACAAGCTGCGGAACATCGAACTGGCGGTGCAGGAGGGGACCTCGCGGTATGCCGGCGTGCTGGAGGCGGTCGAGGACGATTACCTGCGTGAGCGGGTGTCGGATGTGCGCGATGTGGGCCGCCGGCTGCTGCGGAACCTGACGGGTACCCCTGCTGACACGGTATCCGAGCTGGCGGCTGGGCACCTGATCGTGGCGCACGATCTGGCACCGTCGGAAACCGCGTCGCTGCCCAAGGACCGTATCCTTGGCTTCGCCACCGACATCGGCAGTCCGACCTCCCATACCGCCGTGATGGCCCGGGCCCTGGAACTGCCGGCCGTGGTGGGGTTGCATGATATCAGCTGCCGTGTCAAGACGGGTGATCAGGTTCTGATTGACGGGAACAAGGGTGTCTTTATCCTGAACCCGACCGACGAGCAGCTCAAGACCTACGGCAAGCAGGAGGAAACGCGGCGCTCGATCGAGGCTGGCCTGGATAAGTTGCAGCACAAGCCTGCGGTGACCAAGGACGGGCATGCGATCATGCTTTCCGCCAACGCGGAAGGGCCGGAAGATATCGATGCCGTCCTGCATCACGGGGCCTGTGGCATCGGGTTGCTACGGTCCGAGTTCATTCATCTGGCACGCAGCCGGTTGCTCAGCGAGGAGGAGCAGGATAGCATCTATGACCGGATCGCCGCCCGGTTGGCCCCGTCGCCTGTGATCATCCGAACCTTGGATCTCGGTGGCGACAAGTTCTTTGCCGATGTCCGTGGCAGCTTGGAGGCGAACCCGTTCCTGGGGTTGCGCTCAATCCGCCTTTCGCTGCAGCATCCCGATTATTTCAAGCAGCAACTGCGGGCGATCCTGCGGGCCAGTGTTCACGGGAATGTCAAGATCATGTATCCAATGATCAGCAGCAAGGGTGAAATCCTGGAGGCCAACCGGCTGCTGGAGGAGGCCAAATGTGAACTCGATGCGGCCGGAACTCCGTTCAACAGGAATATCGAGGTCGGGATCATGATCGAGGTTCCGGCGGCCGCGCTGTCGGCGGACAGCCTGGCAAGGCATGTCGATTTTTTCAGCATCGGCACGAATGACCTGATCCAGTATACCATCGCGGTGGATCGCGGGAATGAGCGTGTGGCTTATCTTTACGAGCCGACGCACCCCTCGGTATTGCGGATGATCCAGATGACCGTGGCGGCAGCGCATGCCAACGGGATCTGGGTGGGGCTGTGCGGGGAAATGGCTGCCGACCCGCTCATGACAGGTCTGCTGCTGGGGCTCGGGATTGATGAACTGAGTGTCACGCCGCGTGCTGTCCCTCTTGTCAAGGATGCCGTACGCGGTTTGAATTTCTACCAGGCGGTCCGGCTGGCGGAGAGTGCCCTGCAATGCGAGACGGCCGATGAAGTGCTTGAGAAGTGCAGGCGGTTGACGCGTGAAACCGCACCGGAAATAATGGCTCTGATTGAATAATCAGGCTCGCCTTTTTGTCCGCGTTGCGTTATAAATCCGTTTTCAAGTCGACATTCATTTGCACATTTGGTTTAAATCGGGCCTAAGGAAAGGAACAGAAGATGGCAAAACGTAATTTCATATTCACCTCGGAGTCGGTCACGGAAGGTCATCCGGACAAGGTTTCCGACGGTATCTCGGATGCGATTCTGGATGCTCACCTGAAGGGGGATCCCCTGTCGCGCGTGGCCTGCGAGACGCTCGTTACGACCGGCTTGGTGGTGGTGGCGGGAGAGATCACCAGCAAGGCGACCGTTCCCTATGCCGATATCGTGCGCGACAAGGTGCGGCGCATCGGCTATACCGATCCGATGGCCGGATTTGATGGAGACTGCTGCGCGGTCATGATTTCGCTGGACCGGCAGTCGCCGGATATTTCCCAGGGTGTCACGGAGGGACAGGGGCTCTTCAAGGAGCAGGGGGCCGGGGACCAGGGCATGATGTTCGGGTTCGCCTGCGATGAGACCCCGGAACTGATGCCGATGCCCATCATGTATGCACACCGCCTGACGCGCCGTTTGGCGGAAGTGCGCCGTGACGGGACGCTGCCTTACCTTCGGCCTGATGGCAAGTCACAGGTATCGATCGAGTACGTGGACGGCAAGCCCGTGCGCGTGGACACGGTGGTGGTCTCGTCGCAGCACTCGCCGGATGTGGCGCACAAGACCTTGCGTGAAGGGATTATCGAGGAGGTGATCCGTCAGTCGATTCCCGAGAAGATGCTCAAGGACACGCGTTACCTGATCAACCCCACCGGGCGTTTCGTTGTTGGCGGGCCGCAGGGTGACTGCGGTCTCACGGGGCGCAAGATCATTGTCGACACCTATGGCGGCATGGGGCGCCATGGCGGCGGGGCGTTCTCCGGCAAGGATCCCTCCAAGGTCGACCGTAGTGCAGCCTACATGGCCCGTTATGTGGCGAAGAATATTGTGGCGGCCAATCTGGCAACACGTTGCGAAGTGCAGCTTGCCTACGCGATCGGGTTTGCCGAGCCGGTCTCCGTGATGGTGGACACGTTCGGTACCGGCACCGTCGAGGAATCGAGGATCGAGGCGGCGGTGCGGGCTGTATTCGGCCTGAAGCCGGCCGAGATCATTCGTGATCTTGACCTGCTTCGTCCGGTTTACGAGGCCACTTCCGCTTATGGGCATTTCGGCCGCACACGCGGACTTGATAAATTCACCTGGGAGCGCAAAGATAAAGTGGACGCGCTCAAGGCGGCCCTCTAAGTACTGTCCAATTGGAAAGCAAGACAATGACAAAGAGTATCAAACAGAAGAAGCAGAAGAACAGCCACGATTACGTGGTCGCCGATATGGCGCTCGCGGATTTCGGACGCCGGGAGATCGACTTGGCGGAAGACGAAATGCCGGGGCTGATGGCGCTGCGCGAGGAGTTCGGCAAGCAACAACCGCTGAAGGGCGTCCGCATTACCGGTTCGCTGCATATGACCGTGCAGACCGCGGTGCTGATTGAAACACTTCAGGTGCTTGGTGCCGAGATCCGCTGGGCAAGCTGCAACATCTACTCCACGCAGGATCATGCGGCGGCGGCAATCGCGGCGGCGGGGATCCCGGTCTTCGCGGTCAAGGGCGAGACGCTGGAAGAGTACTGGGATTACACCGACCGCATTCTCGACTGGGGCGACGGGCGCGGGCCGACGGCGATCGTGGATGACGGTGGCGACGCCACGCTCTTCATCCACCTTGGCTACAAGGCGGAGGAAAATCCGGCCGTGCTTGACCGAAAGCCCGAAAGTGCCGAGGAAGCGATCCTGCTCAACCAGCTGAAACTGTCGCTGAAACGCGATCCGCAGCGGTTCCACCGTATCGCTCCCGCGATTATCGGCGTGTCGGAGGAGACCACCACTGGTGTACACCGTCTGTACCAGATGGCGGCGCGCGGCGAACTGCTCTTCCCCGCTTTCAATGTCAACGATGCCGTGACGAAGTCGAAGTTCGACAACCTCTATGGCTGCCGCCATTCCCTGCTTGACGGGATATGCCGTGCGACCGATGTGATGGTTTCCGGCAAGATCGCGGTCATCGCCGGCTACGGGGATGTCGGCAAGGGCTGCTGCCAGTCTCTCAAGGGGCAGGGGGCGCGCGTGATCGTGACAGAGATCGATCCTATCTGCGCCCTGCAGGCCGCGATGGAAGGCTACCAGGTCATGACGATGGACGAGGCTTGCCGGATCGGTGACATCTTCGTCACCACGACCGGCTGCTGCGATGTAATCACGATCCAGCATATGCTCCAGATGAAGGACATGGCGATCGTCTGCAATATCGGCCATTTCGACAGCGAGATCCAGATCGAGAAGCTGGAGAAATACGTATGGAAGCCGGTCAAGCCCCAGGTCGATCTGGTGCAGATGCCGGGCGGCAAGCAGCTCATCGTGCTGGCGCGCGGGCGCCTGGTCAACCTAGGCTGCGCCACCGGCCACCCGAGTTTCGTGATGTCGACCAGTTTCACCTGCCAGACCATGGCGCAGGTCGAATTGGTCACAAAACAGGGGACGTTTGAAAACAAGGTGTACGTGCTGCCGAAGTACCTGGACGAGAAGGTGGCGCACCTGCATCTCGGCAAACTGGGAGTCAAGCTGGACCAGTTGACGCCGAAGCAGTCCAAGTATCTTGGCATCTCGCGTCAAGGTCCGTTCAAGCCGGAAACCTATCGGTATTAGAATAATTCCCCCTTGCGGGAACTGCCCTGATGCGGTAGGTTCGAGAATAGTGTTTATGGGTAGCGGAAATCATGTCGGGTTAAGAAGGAGCAAGTGATGAAACGTTTGATTGTTGGTGCCGTGGTAGCGATGTCGAGTCTGCTGGTGTTGCCGGAGGCCAGCCTTGGGCAGGAAGTGCCGATCGAGGCGAAATGGTACGTCAGCGCCGGGCTGGGTGCCTTGTCCTATGAAGGGGACGAGGAACTGGATGACGGGTTGCTTGGCACTCTCCGGTTGGGGTATGAATACAGCGAGTGGTGGTCCTTTGAGGGCGGGCTTTCGATCGCCCCGCAGTTGGACGAGAACTTCCGCTTCGACCAGCCGACGCAGACGCGTGTCTCGCGCTTGGAGGAAAGTGCCGGCCCTGGTGTGCATGATACCTTTGGTCTGGGGTTCTCTTTTGATTCACTCTTCCATTTCACGCGCTGGGAAAGGCTTGATCCCTACCTGACTCTGGGGGTCGGTGCCATCTTCTACGGCGATGAGATGGACGGAGAGCAGTTTGACCCCTCGGTGCGGGCCGGTGGCGGCGTGATGTACCATTTCAACGATGAATGGGCGATCCGTGCGGATGGACGCACCTTCTTTGCGGGATCCGATACGGAAGCCAATGCCATCGTCGACGCGGGTATCCTCTGGCGTTGGGGTGCTCGTGTCCAGCCGAAGATCGAGGCGGTCAGCGGTCCGTTGGACAGCGATGGTGAAGGCCTGTTTGACCGGGAGGAAGAGGAGATCGGGACTGACCCTTACAACCCGGATACGGATGGCGACGGGCTGACCGATTATGAGGAAGTCCGCATTTACCATACCGATCCGCTGAATCCGGATACCGACTACGACATGTTGTCTGACGGGAATGAGGTTAATAAGTACACTACGAACCCGCTGAAGGCCGACACCGATGACGGTGGGGTTGCCGACGGGCACGAGGTCCTGGAGGACAACACGGATCCGCGCGAGGGGCATGGTGCCGACGATCTGCTCTTCTTCGAGCTTTACATCCAGTTCGATTACGACAAGTCGGTGATTCGTCCGGTCCATTTCCGCGATCTGGATATCATCGGCAAGGTTTTGCGGCGCAGTCCGGACTCATCGGCTGTTGTGGAAGGCCACGCCGACCGCAAGAAGGGGTCAGACGCCAAGTATAATCAGGAACTCAGCGAGCGGCGCGCCGCCGCCGTGGTGGATTACCTGGTGAAGAACGCGGGTATTGCCGCTACCCGTCTGACGCCGAAGGGCTTCGGTTTCTCGCGGCCGCGTGCAGCGAATGATCCGGTTGACGGCAATCCGGCCAATCGGCGGGTCGAGATCTATATCCGCGGCGATGCGCAGCACGCCAAGGACAGGATACAAGGTGGTGTCCTGCTCAAGACGTTGTCCGAGACGCCGACAGGCGGCGTGGACACACCTGCGCCCGTCGGGCAACCGGCGGCTAAAGACAAGCAGAATTAAAACCGCCTGCGGTTTGGTTGATATCTCCTGCGCCGGCGGCACACATGTGCCGCCGGTGCTTTTTATGACGGATGATGACGTTAAAGAAATATGTTACCACCGCTTTCATGTCGACGTTTCTGGCCACTTTGGCAGTCTTTACCTTTGTTTTGTCAATCGGTGGCCTGTTCAAGCTGACTGACCTTGTCACTCGCGGTGTTCCGGCATGGCCGATCTTACAGGTGTTCCTCAGCGGTCTTCCGGCGGCACTGGGGTTCGCCATCCCCATCAGTGCCATCACCGCCACGCTTCTGGTTTTCGGTCGGCTTTCAGCGGACAGCGAGATCACGGCCATGCGGGCCTGCGGCATCAGCCTCTGGCAGGTCACACGGTGGATGCTGCCTGTGGCGGTACTGCTTCTGTGTGCCTGCCTCTACATCAATAGCGAACTGATGCCTCGCAGTCACTATGCACGGCGAACCGCCACGGCACTGCTGGGTGTGATCAATCCCGTTGACCTGATTGAGGAAGGGCGCACGATCCGGGAATTCGACGGTTTGAGCCTGTATGTCGAGAAAAAGCGGGGAAACGTGCTGGAGCAGATCCGTATATTCGACCAGCGCGAGCAAGGGCGTACCCGTGAAATCAAAGCGGAGCGGGCGGTAGTCTCGATCCCCACCAATTCAAACGACATTGTGTTGATGCTTGAGCAGGTCACGATTGATCCGTTCTCGTTTGAAAGCCCCGGGAAAGCGGATGCTGCGCGCTGGCCCATACGGATTGAGGATGCACGCCGGAGCGCCGTCTATCGACGGCGTGACGAGGACATGACGCTGGTGGAACTTTTCAAGGGTGCGGAGGCCGTGCGGGAGGATGCTCGGAAGCTGGATTTGCAGCTTGCCCTGCTGAATGCGGAGGCGGATACCTTTACGGCAATGCCTTCCAACTCGGTTGCCGTCAGTCCTGCTGAAGGCGTGTTGCAAAGGGATGTAATAGAGGCCCGGTTGCACGAACTGCGTGCACGTGCCATGCGGATGATGGTAGAATTCCATAAGCGACTGGCCCTGTCGGGCGCCTGTTTCGCCTTTGTCTTTCTCGGGATTCCGCTTGGGGTCCGATCCCACCGCAAGGAATCCTCGATGGGTATCGCCATCAGCCTGCTGGCGATTTTCGGGTTCTATATCTTCCTCCTGCTGGCGGAACAGCTTGCGGACTACCCTCAGTTTCGCCCCGATCTTCTCAACTGGATTCCGATCATGCTCGCCTTGCTGGGCGGAATCGTGATGATCCGCCGCCTGCACTGACGCAGGGTGCGGCTCAATACCCAACGTCCAACAACTAAGGAATGTGGGCGGCTGGCAGCGGGAGGGACGCCGGCCTCGGCGTCCGATGCGAAAGGAAGGGACACTGGCACAGCCTTTTCGAGAAGACGTGCGGGGGTTAGACGGGCGGGCGGACAGCGAGCCGCTGTCTCTCCCGATGTGCAATCCGTCGGATGCTTATTCCCCAGATGACCCGAATGGCAAGAGCCGATGCCACCAGAAGTGCTGCGGCGGTGATTAACCACTGTCGCTGCTCCGGCAGTTGATCGCTGAAATGGGCGAAGGTCACCAGGAAAACGGCACATAGTAGCAGTGCCGGGCCCAGTAGATTCAGCGTATTCATCCCTATCGCCAGGGGCTTAGACGTTCGAATTCGCGACTTCGGACTGAAAAATGCGTTCATAAAGATGTTGTGAGTTGCATTAGTGTTCGGTTTCCTGTATTTTAACACGTCGATTCTACGATAAACCGCCACAAAAGAAAAGTTCAATCTGTTTCATATTCATTTCCATGAGAGGGGCAAATGACCGGACAACATCTTCACCACCAGCGCCGCCGTTTTTTCGAGCAGGGCCTTTACGATCCGGTGAATGAGCACGATGCCTGCGGTGTCGGTTTCGTTGTGAACCTGGATGGTGAGGCGCAGCACCAGATCGTGGAGCAGGGGTTACGGGTTCTGGAGAATCTCAGCCATCGCGGCGCGACCGGGGCGGATGAGAACACGGGAGATGGTGCAGGCATCCTGATCCAAGTGCCGGATGCGTTCCTGCGAGCACAGTGCAAGACGCTCAAGATCAACCTGCCCGAGGCCGGGGCCTATGGTGTCGGCATGTTCTTCCTGCCGCTGGATGCAGCAAGGCGCAAGGCCTGCATGGAGGTGGTCGAACGGACCGTGGCTGCCGAGGGGGGGAGATTCCTGGGGTGGCGCGAGGTGCCGGTTGATGGCTGTGTGCTCGGTGAACGTGCACGGGAGGAGCAGCCCTTCATCAGTCAGGCGTTTATTTCGGTCCCCGACGTCTCCCCGGATGCGCTGGAGCGCCGGTTATACATCATGCGCAAGCAGATCGAGCAGAAGGCCCTGCCGTTGGTTGACGGGGACCGCGAGGCGTTCTATGCCGTCAGCTTCTCCTCCCGCACGCTGGTCTACAAGGGGCTGATGATGGCCTCGCAGGTGATGGCCTTCTATCAGGACTTACAGTCTCCCGATCTCGTCAGCGCGGTGGCCGTAGTGCATCAGCGCTACAGCACAAACACCTTCCCGTCGTGGTCGCTGGCGCAGCCGTTCCGTTATCTGGCGCATAACGGCGAGATCAACACCCTGCGCGGCAACCTGCAGTGGATGCGGTCGCGGGAGCAGAACTTCAAGAGCCCTTTGTTCGGCGATGAGATCGGCAAGATCGTGCCGGTGATCGAGGCTGGCGGGAGTGATTCGGCGGCGCTGGATAACGCCCTTGAGTTGCTGGAGCGCAACGGCCGATCCCTCTGGCATTCGATGATGATGCTGATTCCGCAGGCCTGGGGCGAGTCGTACCCGATGGGGCCGGATCTGCGCGGTTTCTTCGAGTATCACGCGGGATTGGTGGAGCCGTGGGACGGTCCGGCCGCCGTCGCCTTCTCGGATGGCAAGCATGTGGGGGCGGTGCTGGACCGCAATGGCCTTCGCCCTGCCCGCTACACGATCACCAAGGACCGGCTGATGGTATTCGCCTCCGAGGCCGGTGTTCTCGACCTGGATCCGGCGCGCATCCAGGAATGCGGGGCCCTGCGTCCGGGCCAGATGTTGCTCGTCGATCTGAATGAGAAACGGGTTGTCCGGGATTACGAGGTCAAGATGCGGCTGGCCCGCCAGCAGCCCTACCGCCGCTGGGTCAGCGAGAATCACGTCCTCATCCATGGCTTCTTCAACGCGGTCAGCGCCGTCTCCCCCGATCAGGAATCCCTGTTGCGGCGGGAACGGCTTTTCGGCTACACGCGCGAGGACCTGCGCCGGATCATGGATGCGATGGCTTCGGAAGGCCACGAGCCGGTAGGCTCGATGGGCTCCGACCAGCCGCTGGCTGTGCTTTCCGAGCGTCCGCAGTTGCTGTACTGGTACTTCAAGCAATTGTTCGCCCAGGTGACCAATCCGGCGATCGACCCCATCCGCGAGGAACTGGTCATGTCGCTGATGACCTTCCTTGGCTCGCCCGACCAGATCCTGACGGAAGTGCCGCAGCATGCGCAGTTGATCAAGCTGAAGCACCCGGTGCTTTCCAACGATGACATGGAGCGTATCCGCAACCTGAACGACAGCCGGTTCACCTCGCAGACGCTGCCGATCGGCTTTGACCCGAAGGGCGGTGGCTCTGCGCTGGAGGCCGCATTGAAGGCGCTTTGCGAGCGGGCGGAGTCCGTGGGACATGCCGGCTACCGCAACATCATCCTGAGTGACCGTGATCTTGCGGCGGATCAGGCGCCGATCCCTGCCGTGCTGGCGGTCTCGGCTGTTAACCAGTGGCTGATCGAGAAGCGGCTGCGCACCAGTATCAGCCTGATCGTGGAAACGGGCGAGGCACGGGAAGTCATGCACTTCTCCGTCCTGCTGGGATACGGGGCCTCGGCGATCAATCCGTATATGGCGTTCGAGATCGTGGCGGACATGGCCATTAGCCGCCAGCTATCGAAGGATACGGGGGTGGCCCGGGCGATCGAGAACTATGTCAAGGCGGTGTGCAAGGGGTTGCTCAAGACCATGTCGAAGATGGGTATCGACAAGGCTGTCGTGGACCGCTATTTCCGCGGGACGTCCTCGCCGGTGGGCGGGATCGGCCTGGATGAAATCGCCCGCGAGGCGGCGATGCGCCACCAGGCGGCCTATGCCCCTCCGTCCGGACACTCAGCGCTGCTGGAGCACGGCGGGCAGTACCAGGTGGCGGTTGATGGCGAGCGGCACTTGTGGACGCCGGACACGATCCGCTTCCTGCAGGTTTCCACGCGCACCAATGACACCGCCGTGTATCGCCAGTATGCCGACCTGATCAATCGTCAGGAGAAGCGGCTTTCCACATTGCGAGGGCTCTTCCGGTTCAAGGTTTCCGACAAGCCGGTTTCCCTGGCCGAGGTCGAGCCGGCGTCAGCCATCGTGAAGCGTTTCGTGACGGGAGCCATGTCGTTCGGCTCGATCAGCCGGGAGGCGCACGAGACACTGGCGATCGCCATGAACCGGCTGGGCGGCATGAGCAACAGTGGAGAGGGTGGCGAGGATCCGGAACGGTTCCATCCGCTGCCGAACGGCGATAGCCGCAACAGCGCGATCAAGCAGATTGCCAGCGGTCGCTTCGGGGTGACCGCCGAGTATCTGGTCAACGCGCGGGATCTGCAGATCAAGATCGCCCAGGGTGCCAAGCCCGGCGAGGGTGGCCAGCTTCCGGGGCACAAGGTCAACAAGGAAATCGCGCGTACGCGGCATTCGACGCCGGGCGTGACGCTGATCTCGCCCCCGCCGCATCACGACATCTATTCGATCGAGGATATCGCGCAGCTTATCTATGACCTCAAGAATGCCAATCGGAATGCGCGTGTCTCGGTGAAGCTTGTGTCCGAGGTCGGTGTCGGTACCGTCGCGGCTGGTGTGGCGAAGGGGCACGCGGATGTGATCCTGATCAGTGGCTATGACGGCGGGACGGGGGCGTCGCCGCTCTCCTCGCTCAAGCATGCCGGCGGACCGTGGGAACTTGGGCTTGCCGAGGCGCACCAGACCTTGCTGCTCAACGGCCTGCGCAACCGGGTCCGTCTGCAGGTCGACGGGCAGCTCAAGACCGGGCGCGATGTGGCGGTGGCCGCCTTGCTGGGAGCCGAGGAATTCGGTTTCGCGACGGCTCCCCTAGTGGTCTGCGGCTGCATCATGATGCGCAAATGCCATACCAACAACTGCCCGGTCGGTGTGGCGACCCAGGATCCGGAATTGCGCAAGCTGTATACCGGGCGGCCGGAGTATGTCGTCAATTTCCTGAACATGGTGGCCGAGGAACTGCGCGAGATCATGGCGGCCATGGGGGTGCGGACGCTGAACGAGATGGTCGGGCGTTCCGATCTGCTTGAAGTCAATCCCGCGATCGATTTCTGGAAGGCGAAAGGTCTGGATTTCTCAAGGGTCCTGATGTACACGCCGACGCCCGAGGCGGATCGCTACTGTACCCAGGCCCAGGAGCACGGTCTTGAAACCTCGATCGACTATTCTTATCTTGACGATGCCTGCGCGGCGCTTGATGCCGGGCAGACCTTCCGCAGGGAATTGAAGATCCGCAATGTCAACCGTACAGCAGGTACGATCTTGTCCAGCGAGATCGCCCGGCGGTTTGGCCACGATGGACTGGCCGATGATTCGGTGACCCTGGTCTTCCGCGGTGCGGCGGGTCAGAGTTTCGGAGCTTTCGCCTCGCGCGGTATGTTCATGATCCTGGAAGGGGAGTGCAATGACTTTGTCGGCAAGGGGCTTTCCGGTGGCCGCATTGTCTTAAAGCCTTACGCGGGGGCGGACTTCGACGCCTCGCTCAACATGATCGCCGGCAACGTCGCCTTCTACGGGGCCACTTCCGGCGAGGCCTACCTCAATGGCCAGGTGGGCGAGCGTTTTGCCATCCGCAACAGTGGTGCGAGCCTGGTCGTGGAAGGTGTTGGCGATCATGGTTGTGAATACATGACTGGCGGTGTGGCGGTGATCCTCGGCCCCACGGGCGTTAACTTCGGCGCTGGGATGAGTGGCGGTATCGCTTATGTATACGATGAGAGCGGGAATTTCGATAACCATTGCAATCTGGAGACGCTTGACCTCGAGCTGGTATCATCCGATGCGGATCGCAGGGCGCTGAAGACGCTGTTGGAGAACCACGTCCATTATACCGGCAGCGCGAAGGCAACGGCCATCCTCGGGAATTGGGAGCGCGCAGTCCCCCGGTTCATCAAGGTGTTTCCGATGGAATACAAGAAAGCACTGGGGCGTTTGAGCCGCGAGGATGCCGCGACGGAACGGGGCTTGGTGGTCCAGCAGTAGGTTTGGAGAGGGGAATAGAAGATGCGTCATAGAGAACGTGGTTTTATAGAGGTGCCGCGGAAGGATCCTGGGTA
>JAIFLS010000078.1 GCA_020048935.1 bacterium
GTACGAAGCCTTCTGGAAGGATGCCGATCCGGCCACCTGGCGGGTCATGACGGGACGCTACTACGCCAACTGCACCTGGCTCGACGCCATGTTCGGACGTGTCCTCAAGGCTCTGGAGGCAAAGGGCTGTCTTGAGAATGCCCTGATTGTCTACTGCTCCGACCATGGCGAGATGTTGGGCGAGCGCTACTACCGCTTCAACAAGTACTGTTTCTATGAATCCAGTGTGCGGGTGCCGATGCTGCTTTCAGGGTCAGCCCTGCCTGCCTATCTGCGCGGCGTGGTGGACGAGCGGCCTGCCGAGCTTGTCGACATCTACCCGACCTTGGCGCGTTGTGCCGAGATCCCGATCCCGGAAGCGGCGCAAGGTCTGGATCTGCTTTCGAGTCGATCACGCTCAGCGGGATTCTGCGCGCTGCATGAGACTCCGGGCGAGGCCGCCTTCATGTGGCGGACAAAGGAGCACAAGCTGATTCTCGTGATGCGGCGGAAGCCCAATGCCGCCGACTATACGCACGAGGATGTGATCGGCGGCGAGTTCTACGACCTCTCCCGAGACCCGAAGGAGTGGGGTAATCTCTACGGAAAAGATGGCAACCATACCCTCATCATGCAGAGGATGAACGCCGAACTGATGGCAATGCTCCCGTCGCAGGCATGCCGTATCAGGTAAAGACGAACACACCTGGAGTCTGCAACGCAGTGGCCGGCTCGGAATCCGGCCCTCCCGTCTCGCGTATATGCTCGGTCTTTGAATTTAATGACTATGCAGTCTGATAAAAAGTGTAGTTATCAGCTGGTGTATTTGTATATAGTCCGGTTCAGTGCCGTTGTGTGTGTGTTTTGTTTTGAACGTGCTTCATATGGGTTGAGATCTATGCGAAGATTCCCGTCACAGCTTCTCGTTCCGCTTTCCATCTTGCTCCTGCTTGCCGGAGCCATCCTTACCGGCGGTCGCAAGGTGCTTGATGCGCAAGGGCGGCCTACGGTCGTCTATGCCCATCCACCCTGCCCACCGGATTTGATGGTCTACTTCGAGGAAGCCTTTACCGCCTTCAGGACGCAGCATCCTGAGATCAACTTCCAAGTCCTGCACATCACGGGCCAGTACGAGGACAAGATCAAGATTATGTTCGCGGGCAAGGTCGCGCCGGACGTCATCTTCATGTACGCCACCGCACTCCCCTCATGGGTCGATCTGAATGCCCTTGAACCCCTGGACGAGCTGATGGCCAGCGACGGCAAGGTGAAACACGATGACTATTTCCGAGCCGCCATGGAAACATTCTCGTGGGCCGGGAAGCTCTACGGTTTGCCGAAGGACGCCTCTGCCGACATCCTCTTCTACAACAAGGCCATGTTTCTGGAGCAGGGGATCCCGTTGCCCACCGGCGACTGGACCTGGGACGACTATCTCGCAGCGGCCCGAAAGCTAACCCGCGACAGTGACGGCGACGGTCGCATCGATGTCTACGGCGCCTCGCAGCCTGAATGGGACCGGCTCGTTATCCAGAATGGCGGAAAGGTCATTAGTGATGACGGGCAGCGCTGTCTCCTTGGCGAGCCGGAAGCGATCGCCGCCTTGAAATGGTGGGCTGCATTGAGAACGCGGCACAAGGTATCGCCAACCCCGGAGGCCACGATGGACACCTCCACCTGGCGGCTCTTCGCGTTGAAACGCCTCGGTATGTTTGTTTCCATGTATCCGTGCGTTCCCATCCTGCGCCGGACCTGCGACTTTGAATGGGATATTACCCTCACGCCCAAAGGTTCCACGCGACGCTATAGCGCTTTTCTCGGCAGTGCCTTCGCGATCACCCGCCAGTCGCAGAACAAGGAAGCCGCCTACACGTTTGTCCGTTGGATGACCTCTGAAGGCATGCGCCATATCATGTCGTTCGATATTCCCTCGTACGTTGAACTCGGTCGTTCCGAAGAGTGGCGTGATGCCACCCAGCCGCCGGCAGGTAAACACGTGGCGGTTGATGTGATGGACTATGCCGGTCCGCCCGCCATCAAGCATCCCGCCTGGTCTGAGATCAATGACGCCATCACCCCTAAACTGGATCAGGTAAACCGCGGCGTCACCACGGTTGAAGAGGCCGTGAGCGGGATCGTCCCCGATGTCAATGCCATCCTGGCCCGGTATTTACCTAATGGGATAGAGTGATCCGGGATAAAACAGATACCAGATGAAGACAAATCATAAATCGGCAATCGGCATTCGGCAATCCTCTCCCCGCCACCTCTCGCCCATGGCGCGTGAAGACCGGCTCACGTTCTGGTGTTTCCTCTCGCCGTGGATTATCGGGTTCGTCCTGTTCGGCGCGGGGCCGATCATCGCGTCTATTTTCCTTTCCTTTACCGACTACAGCCTCTTCAACCGTCCCAACTGGGTGGGACTCGATAATTACCGGGAGCTTTTCCGCGATCCCCTCATCTGGAAATCACTCGGAAATACCCTGTTCTATGTCATTTTCGTCGTGCCACTAAGCACCGCCGGATCCTGTCTTCTCGCGGTGCTGCTAAACCAGAAGGTTCACGGCATTCCCGTCTGGCGTACGATATTCTACCTGCCGACCATTGTTTCCGGTGTGGCCATGGGCGTCTTGTGGCGCTGGATATTCAATCCCGAGGTGGGGCTGATCAATACACTGCTGAGCCCCTTGTTCAAGCTGTTCGCCATCGACAACCCCCAGTGGTTGCTTGACCCCGTGCTTGCCAAGCCAGCCTATATCTTCATGAGCCTGTGGGCGATCGGCGGAGGCATGATCATCTTCCTGGCGGCACTCCAGGGAATACCCAAGGACCTATATGAAGCCGCTGAAATTGATGGTGCCGGTCCGGTGCGTCAGTTTTTCAACATCACGCTTCCCATGCTGAGCCCGGTCATCCTCTTTTCGTTCACCATGGGGACCATCGGTTCGTTCCAGATCTTCGCGCAGGCCTATGTGATGAGCGGACGAGGCCCCGACAACGCAACGCTTTTCTACGTCATGTATCTGTTCGACCAGGCGTTCCGCTATTTCCGCATGGGCTACGGTGCGGCCATGGCCTGGGTTCTGTTCGCGATCGTGCTGATGGTGACGGTCATCAAGTTCAAGGTGGCCAAGCGCTGGGTGTATTATGAAGGGGAGGTGTAGAACGTGATGAGTTGCCGATCATCAGTAATCAGTCCTCCTTTTACGTTTCAGGTTTCAGGTTTCAGGTTTGGAGAAATGCCATGAGCGAGAAAGCCTCACTTCCGCAGCGGGTGATCACCTACACGCTTTTGATTTGCCTCGCATCCGCCATGCTGCTTCCTTTCTTGTGGCTACTGCGCAGCAGCCTTTGTGACGAAGCGACGGTCATCAAGGAAATCGAGTCCGTTGCCGACTTCATTCCTCCTGTCCTGCACTGGGAGAACTTCCCCAACGTCCTGAAGGCGATCCCCCTCCTGATGTATCTGAAGAATACCGTCTTTATCGCGATCTGCGTCATCATCGGTTCGGTGCTATCTTCCAGTCTCTGCGCCTATGCCTTCACGTTCTGCCATGTTCCCTACCGCAGGCATCTCTTTTACTGTGTTCTGGCAACGGTGATGCTGCCGGGCGTGGTCACCATGATTCCCGGCTTCATCCTCTTCAGGGAGCTTGGCTGGATCGACTCTTTCCGCCCTCTCATCGTGCCGGCTTTCTTCGGGAGCGCCTTCGCCATCTTTCTCTTCCGGCAGTTTTTCCTGGGACTGCCGGTGTCCCTGATCGAGGCCGCCCGCATTGATGGCGCCACCCCCCTGCAGATCTACAGGCTCATTGTGTTGCCCATGAGCCGGCCGGTGATTGTGACCGTTAGCCTCTTCAGTTTTGTCGGCTGCTGGAATGACTTCATGGGACCGCTCATCTTCCTCAACAGCAAGGAGAACTGGACGCTGCAACTCGGCTTGAACAGCTTCCGAGGCGAGATCGTGGATCAGACCAACCTGCTCATGGCCTGCTCCGTGATCATCCTCATCCCCGTTATCGTCGCCTTTTTCTGCCTGCAGCGGTACTTTATTCGCGGTGCGAACATGTCGGGGGTGAAGGGATAAGGTTTTAACGAAGGTTCGCCTTGGTACTGTCAAAAATGTATGTGAAGTTATGATGGAGCTCGGTTCACGACTACGGCGACGACTACGGATTACGAGGAGCTGCCTCGATTCGTTTACCGTAGTCGTCGCCGTAGTCGTAAATCGAAATAGAGGGGAAACAGAACGAACATGAAAATGACCACCATCACCGCTACAATGGCCTTGACCAACGCCATTTCACTCACCGCGGCGGAAAAGCCGAACGTCCTGTTCATCCTGGTTGATGACCTCGGCTGGCGTGATACCGCCGTATACGGGAGCACCTTCTTCGAGACGCCCAACATCGATGCGCTTGCAAGAAGCGGGATGCTTTTCACCGACGCCTATGCGGCTAACCCCCTCTGCTCTCCCACCCGGGCGAGCATCCTGACCGGGCAATACCCGCTGCGTCACGGACTGACCACCGCCAGTGGTCACGTCCCTGAGATTGAGCAACACAAGGAGCGTTTTCAAGGACACGAGGAAATTCGCGGCTGCGGACCTTCCTCGCTGAACTATCTTGATCCAAAGCATTTCACGCTGGGAAAGGCCATGAAGGCAGCCGGTTATGCAACCGGTTTCTTCGGGAAATGGCATATGGGCACAGAACCCAATTATTGGCCTGAAAATCATGGATTTGACTATGTCAAGGGCGGACGTGCGCATCCCGGCCCACCGGGAACGAATCCTGCCCGTAAATTTTATCCGCCTTGGAACTGTGACACCCTGGCGCCATACCCTTCTACAGACACCCATGTGGACGACTTCATCACCGATCTGGCCATCGACTACATGAAACAACAAAAGCAGGCAGGCAAGCCCTTCTTTGTCTGCTACTGGGCCTATAGTGTACACGCTCCGTTCCAGAGCAAGCCGGAGCTGATTGAGAAATGGAAGAAGAAAGCCGACCCGAAGAATCCTCAACACTCGCCTACCATGGCGGCTATGATTGAGGTGCTAGACACGAATGTAGGCCGGCTCACGAAATTCCTGAAAGAAAACGGGCTCGACGAGAACACGATTGTCATCTTCACCGCCGACAATGGAGGCAATATGTACGACACGGTGGACGGGACCACCCCCACCAATAACCATCCCCTTCGGAACGGCAAGGGAAATAATTATGAAGGAGGTGTGCGCGTACCCCTGATTGTGCGCTGCCCAGGCGTCAGCATTCCTGGCAGCGTCAATGCCTCCGTTATCTCTTCTGTTGATCACTATCCGGCCATTCTCGAGATGACGGGCCAGGAACTGCGCCCGGCCGACCACAAGGATGGCGTCAGTTACGTGACTGCCTTGCAGGGAAAGCCCTTCGACCGCGGGCCCACCCTTTGCGACATGCCGCACGCGGTACCGGCCACCTACAATATTCCCAATACCTTCGTACGCATGGGCGAGTGGAAGATGTACAGATTCTGGCATGACAATCCTGTGGACCAGAGTCATCGCCACGAACTCTACAACCTTCATACCGACATCAGTGAAACGAATGACCTCTCGGTGACGGAACCGGAGCGGCTCAAAGCCATGAGTGCCGTACTCGATAAATACTATCAGGAAACCGGCGTTCTGGGCTATCACCCCAACCGCAAGTACAACAAACGTTCCGTCGGAAGCTGGTTCCCTGTATCCGGTGACGGCTCGTTGACTGCCAAAGACGGCAGGCTCCTGATCCATGCCGAAAAACCGGGGTACGCCATAACGACCCGCGTCTTACCGCCGGGCGGGAAAGACGGATTCCTGGTCTTTGAGGCCCGCTCCTCATCCAATACACCGTTGACACTCGCCGGCCCCGGAAAGGGCCAGACGATTTCGCCCACAGAATCCTGGCAGGAATATGCGCTCTCCGGATCGCAGGTATTCATCAACGGCAAAACGTTTCTAGTGACATTGGCTCGAGCCGGCGAAGTGGAACTCCGCCATGCCCGGGTGACCACTGCCGATAAGACTGAAATGATGCGTTACACGTTCTATTGAAAAGGAGATGAGATGATGAAATCAATGCTAACAATAAAGAAGGCGGCTTTTATGGTTGTTCTACCCCTGACGACATTTTGCTGTACGGCCTCTGGCATCACCAACGAGGCACCGGTGATCGGGCACGGCCTGGTTGGATTGCGGCCACTGCCAAGGGTTGATGCAGACCGTAGCGGGAGTCACGGCGGATCCTGGGCGGGCATGCCGACCTATGAGGATCAAAAGGGAAACTATCCTTTTGTCGCCGAGCATCTGGATACGGTCAAAGGCTGGCTGGATGGTGATTTCAAAACCAAAACCATGTTCTTTGAGTATTACTGGGGGCTGGATGCGAAACGCGACGATCTCGATCCTGAGAAGAACGGGCTCATAAAGGAAATCCGCAATTGGGAATCCAAAGGCGGCGAGATCGAGCATATCCTGATCTGCCGCGAGTATGACCTTGCCATACACAGGGGGCACAAAGACGCTACGCCAGGCCCGTTCAAGGAAGACACGCGGATCCTCTTCGAAAAGGAAGTTGATGATATCCGCGCGATGTTCAAGAATGCCCACAAGCAAGGTATCCTGAAGCACGACAACTACAAACTCATACAGATGGTCCAGCATCCGTCATTCTTTGCTGACGACAATAGGGTTCATCCGATCATCGCGAAAATGGAAGGCGTCTGCCTGGAGGTGCATCAGTTCAACCGTCACTGGCCGCTTGAAAAAGGCTGGGTGAAGCCCGAACCCGTCATCAGAGGCGCGAAGTGGACGCTCGCCGAGGGCAAGGAATATATTTTCTACTACGGTCCGATCCGCTGGAAGGGAAAAGTCTACTATGAATTCCTGGAACGGGACTGGCTAGAGAAATACTGGAAGGCAGGCCTTCCGAAACATCACCCGAAGATGCACTACTACCTGAACCTTTTCCCGAACGAGGATGGCCGCGGGCGGCCTGTCGGCCCAGAGTCCGATCCGCATTCGATCCTGGGTTTTACCAAGTGGCTGATCGAGGAAATCAAGATGAAGGGGACTGAATAGTGGAAAACGTTCATGTGCTGGAACAGGGACTGATAGAAACATGAAAGTATCTGTTGCTAATTGCTTGAGCAAATCCCTTCCAATCATTTGCCTGCTCATATCAGCATTGAGTGCAAACGCGGAGGATCTCAAAATGGAACTGGACATTGGAACAGGCAACCACGTTAGTGCAAAGGTGTTGGATAACGGGGAATACCAGATTACCACGACAGGTGGTGACCCGTTTATTCTTACCAAACCATTCAAGTCCAACTATGACCCAAACAAGGAATATGTCTTTTCGTTTGAATATTTCTGCATCGAAGGTCTGGACAGTATTCAACTGTTCTATGCCCCTCCGGTTAAGGAAGAGCAGTCGGCGCATGGTCCGGAACTGCTTTCCAGTGAAGGGTGGACAAGCTACGCGCTTAACATCAAGGCGTGCCAGGAGCCGGGGAGCTGGCGTGAGGGTTACACGCAGTTCCGCATCGATTTCGGCAGTCAATCGGGACGAACGATTCATCTGCGCAATATCCAGCTGCGCGCTCCCACGGATGGAGAGCTGAAGGCGGCGCTGGCCGCCACGCATGGCAATAGCAAGGTGGCTGTTTTTGACACTGCTTTGCAGGCCATGGTGGCTACAGGCTTTGATGCCCTCATCGCACGTGTAGAGGCCTCCGATTCAAGCATCAAGATTGCGATGGAGGCAAAAGGACAACTTGGCAACCTGTTTCTGTGTGAAGTTCCATTCTACCAGTCACCGGTCGGTCGCACCGAGTTCGTATGGCAGGAGGCGGTTCCGGAGCTTAAAGGCACTCACACGGTTGAAGTCAAACGGTTTCGCGGCGATCATGATCGAGTCTTCTCCAGCTGGATCCTGATGCGCAAGACCCCGGCAGGACTCATGCCAGTTTCGCACCAGCGTTTTCCGGATCGGATCCCGGCGCAGTGGTCGCTGACACGCGACCGGCCGTTGTCGAAAAAGGGCACGAGCGGCTTGGACGGCGGAAACCTCTTTCAATTCGAGGATTACAAGAAGCTTGGCATCCACAACACGACCCAGAATATCGTGTTGACCCAGTTGGTTCTGGCCAATCCGGAGGCAGGCACAACACCGCACTCCTTCAACGGCACCACCGTCCATATTCGCAACGACCAGGTGAAGGCGCTCGACCGGGTCATGCAGGAAGCGGATCAATTGAAGATCGTCGTCTCATCGATCATCCTGATCCCCAAGAACACGCCCATGAGCCATCCCGATTGTGCCCCGGCAGGAATCTATGCGATGCCGAACGTCGTGGAGGAGAGTGGCTGGAGCATCTATGCTGCCGGGCTTGATTTTCTGGCCCAGCGTTATATGCGGCCGGACCGCAAGTATGGCAGGATCACTCATTGGATCCTGCACAACGAGGTCGACGCAGGATGGATCTGGACCAATGCTGGCGACAAGCCGTTATACACCTATCTGGATCTCTACTACCGCTCGATGCGAACGGCCCAGTCGGTGATCCGTCGCTATGGTGATGCAGGTGATGTCCTTATCAGCCTGACTCACTACTGGACCATTGCCCACAACTCCAAGTGCTACAAACCGAAAGACATGGTTGATCTTCTGGCAAAGCGCTCCTCTCAAGAGGGTGATTTTGACTGGGGGCTTGCCTACCATCCCTACCCGGAGAACCTGCGTGATCCGCGCACTTGGCTTGACAAGAGCGCGACTTTTGACTTTCAAACCAAGCGCATAACGCCAAAGAACCTGGAAGTCCTGGATGCCTACATGCGACAGGAAACCATGCTCTATGATGGCAAGGTCCGCACGATCGTGCTTTCCGAGCAGGGGTCGAATTCGCCGAAACACGACGAAGAGAGTTATCGTGATCAGGCGGCGGGACTCGTCTATACCTGGCTGAAGTTCAGGGACCTCGATTCGATCGAATCCTACGTTCATCACCGGTGGATGGATCACCCGCAGGAAGGTGGTCTCAATCTTGGCTTCCGGCGCGACAGCAAGAGTACCGACCCGGAAGAGGGTAAGAAACCCGCCTGGGAAATCTGGCGCAAGCTGGGGACACCTCAAGAGGGCGAGGCCTTTGAATTTACCAAGCCAGTAATCGGCATCAAGGACATCTCGGAAGTCCGCTTCCAGGGAATGATCATTGAAAATAACCAATAGCCAGCGTGGGAGCCTAGTATGAGCATGAAGAATCTGAAAGGACGCCGATCCATGACCCATCGCCTCGGCATCCTTGCCGTCGTGGCAATGCTTGCGACTTGCAGTGCCGCTACCGCCGGGATTTTCGACTGGGGCTGCCATGCACCTGAAGCCCTTCCGCAGGTGACGGTGCGCTACGAGGACGCAGCCAGGAATACGCTGATCGTCGAGGGTGATCGCTACCGAGCGAAAATCCGTATGGCTCCGGTGGCGATCCTGTCATTGGAAACGGATAGCGGCAACCAGATAACGGAACCGATTGTTCCAGGTTTTGTCGATAGTAAAGGTGTCCATTACACGCCCCAGCGCTCGGGAATCCCCACATGGAAGACCTATCAGGGTCAATCCTATAAGCCGGCGCTCAGCGTGGCCGCCAGGGTCAATGTCTGGAATGCCGGGCCTTATTACTGGGACGCCCATATCCTTGACATCCCGCTGGTCACCGCTGATGCCGCCGAAAGGGAATCGTTTCAGGCAAATGAAACCGTGGAAGCGTGGGGGTTCGACACCGATACGCAGGGCTGGGGAACCGAGGCAAATGACTGCGCCGCGCCCGATGTCCGCGATGGCCGGTTGACCGTGCAATACGATGGCGTAGATCCTTGGTTCGTGTCCCCGGTGATCAACAAGCGCGGCCCATTCCTGGTTCAGATGCGCCTGCGCTCAACACAGTCAGGGAAAGCCCAGCTTTATTACGCCACCAAGAAAAAACCGTTCGGTGCCGAAACCTACATCTCTTTTGAGGTCCAAGGTGGCGATGCCTGGCAGGACATCACGATTCCGGTACCGATCAATCCGACATTCATGCAGCTTCGTATTGATCCCCCTGGCAACCGCGGGCGTATCGAGTTTGAACATATCGAGCTCAAAAAGATGGAACTGTCCATTCCTGACAACAATACCGTTGTCCGCGGCGAACTTGTCTTTCACGTCTTCGCCGACCGACTCAACATAGAGTTCCGGGTCGATCCCGAGGCGACCGGTGTCAACCCCGTGGCCACCCGCTGGAATCTGGAAGCTCCCGGCTTGAAGCACGCGATAGTGGAGGGCCGTCCACTTACACAATTTGGCGACATTGCGCTCCTCGGCCTTCCCGGGCAGGTATACAAAGAGGGCCATCTGGAGGCCCCTCTGGAATCGTCGCCTGCGTCGGGGCAGGTTCCCCGTTGCTGGTGGGTGATGCGTCCATCGGCGAGCGCGCCATCGCTGACTGACCTCTTCCATGAAGAATTGAACCCCTTGGACGCAGGCAACTTCACCGTGAAATACGGACGTTATCTGGGCTACGATGCCGCAGCGGGGCTCCACACCATCGATGCCCTGGCCGAGGGCTTCGAGTTCAATTCCGCCTACGATAACCCGAATCGGCGGATCGAGATACCCGTGACGATCAAAGGTGATGATAGTAACCGGCGACTCATATGCAAAAGCATCAGTCATGTCGGTATGCTTCCGGCAACCGTACTGGCCGATGTTAACGGCTTCATGCTGCCAACCCCCGTCCTCTCATGCAAGAATTTCGCTGGCGAGCGCGAGGAGCCCGACGACAGCGGCTATGGCAACGCCTTCTTCCCCATTGATCTTGCGGCCAACGAGGAGAAGCGCTTCCAGATCCTGCACCTGTTCCAGAACTGGGGCGACCACATGCTCAAGCAGGTTTCCTCCATTCGCTTTTTCCATATCTACTGGCATCTCTCCACCGGGGTTTCGGAGACCACCTGTTTCACGATCCCATCCATGAAGCTGAATGGCGTCTGGGTGCGTATTCCGGACTACCGTCCCTACAGCGGCCCGTTCTGGAAAGGACAGCCGCAGCATGACTGCGAAAGCTGGCCAGGATTCCTGCAATACCAGGGCGACAACGGTGAGGTTCGCCTAGTCTACGATAAGACGGTCTTCGAATCCATAGCGCCGAACCTAGCCCTGTTCACCATGCATTTCACAAGCAGCGATGGTGCCGCCCGGGCCACGGCCAGGGTGATGGAAATCCCCCAGGGTGATGAATCGCGAACCTTCCTTCAGCTTCGCTACGACTTCGATAAGGATGTCGTGATCCGGGGCGATGCACGCGACACATTTCGCTGGCTTAACGTCAACGATAAGCAATTACCACAGTCCCTGGTCTATATCGACCGCGATGGCAAGGCCGTGGCCGAACCCATCCGCGCGGGGGGGCATCAGGCTCTCGGACGGGAGTTTGGAACGGAATTCCCGTTCGTCGGAACCCACGGTATGCCCGGCAAACAGGGCGCGACATACTACAGTTCGCTGGTGCTTCTGCGCGGTTTCAGGGCGCGCTTGGGTGGCGTGGATCAGGAGCGCGCCTTCTTCTCCGCCCAGTATGGGGCGCAGAACGGCAACTACTGGCTTACACAACAGGCGCAGGATCTGGTGATCAAGGCGGGTGATTACATCGAGGCCGAGATCATGCTGCTTCCACATGCAGAGGGCACCGAGCCGCTGGTCGTTCCCGATCGGGAACGACGATATTACGGGACAGAGGGGCCGAGTGCCAAGATCAAGACCGGGCGGCTGTTCGAAACGTTCCCGGCAACGGTGGTGGCGGAGAACGAGGTGGTGGCCCTTTCCATCACAGGGGGCACCGAAGCCACCCCGATCATTGCGAAGGGATTCGACGATTGGTCCGTGCCGCTTCTCTGGGTCAATGGTCAATGGCAGAACCAGCAGTCCCACGGCGGCGACGGCTACCAGGTCAACCCCGATGATAACGGCAAATACCGCTTCACCTTTCTGGTCAAGCAACGCCAGGGTCATCCCCGCGACGTCGTGGTCACTCGTGCATCGTGCAGTACCGGAATCAGCCGGGTAATCGATCGTTCCGGTTATCCCGAACTCACTACCGATGCCGACGAGGGGGCGTTTTCTCTCCGGGCACCCGCGCAAAAAGGTAATGATTCCAAGGAGACTGACTTTTTCCCCATGTTTGCCCCCGGACTGAACAGGATCATGGCAGACGCTCCGGCAACCTTTTTCACCGGGAGCGCCAAGCGTGTACGCCAGATCCCCCTGACGGTGGATCCTGCGGGCAAGACGGTTGAAGTCACCGTGTCCCGTTACGACGAACGGACGATGGAACTCGTTGTCTCCGGCGCGGCCATGCTCCAATTCAACGCCGTTTCCGGAAGCGCCACGTACCGACTCACGATCAATGGCAAGAAAACCATCCATCAGATGTCTCCGAATCAGAACGTGCTGAACGCAGAGATCGGCGAGGGGACGCACAAGGTCGTTCTGGAATATGCCGGAAGCCAATTCAAGCGTGACGACAGGGAGAGATGAGCGCGAGGCAGCAAGAGTACCGATCCGCATCCAGCATTGGAGCATATTATGAGTGCACACATAAATATCCGACTGCAAGCAAGGTTCATCAAGCATTACCTCGGCGTATTCCTGCTTTTTCTCGCCATCGCGAGCCCGTGTTTGGCTGCTCTTGATCTTCCTTCCATTTTTTCAGATGGCATGGTGCTGCAGCAGAACAAGGCGATCGCGGTGTGGGGGATGGCGGAGCCTGGCGCGAATGTGACCGTCTCGTTTGCCGGACAGAAGCAGACGGCCCTGAGCGAGAAGAGCGGCAAGTTCATGGTACACCTCGATGCGATGAAGGCCTCGGGAACCCCATGTGTCTTGACGGTTAGCGCCAACGAGGAAACGGTGGAAGTGAAGAATGTTCTCGTCGGCGAGGTCTGGCTCTGCGCGGGCCAGTCTAATATGCGCATGAGCGTGGGCGGCGTGACTAACGCGATGGCGGAAAAGGCGGCCGCCAACTATCCCGCCATCCGCTTTTTCACAGTGCCAGCTATCGGGCATAAGGAACCGCAGTCGCTTGTAAACGCAGGCTGGAAGGTATGCTCTACGCAAACCGTTGGCTCCTGCACCGCGGTTGGTTACTTCTTTGCACGAAAGCTGCACCAGGATCTGAAGTTGCCAATCGGACTCATCGATATCTCTTATGGCGGCGCAACGATCGCTACGTTCATGGATGCGGAAACGGTATGGCATACGCTGGCAAACGCTCAGATTTACAAGAGTGACAAGTCTTTCTTGGATAAGAAACCGCCGTTTGTGCAGGGCGTATCCTCCTACTGCTACAACGCCATGGTCCATCCGATCATTCCATTTACGGCCAGGGGCACCATCTGGTACCAGGGGGAGGGGAATGCAGGGGCACCGGCAGAATACATCAACTGGTATCGGGATTATGTGCTCATGATGCGCAGGAAGTTCTTGGATCCTGCGATGCCATTCTATCACTTGCAGGATATGAAAAACCACAGCCTGAGGTCTGGGCCCGCTTCCGGCTGGCGCAGGAAAAAGCGCTTGAATTGCCGAATACCGGCATGGCGACCGCCATGGATGTCGGCATGAAAGACAATATTCATCCGGTGAACAAACAAGATGTCGGACTCCGGCTTGCACTGTGCGCACTTAACAAGACGTATGGTAAATCTGATGTGGTTGGCGAGGGGCCTCGCTTCAAGTCACTCAGGAAGAACGGATCGAAAATTGAAGTCACTTTTTCTGGTTGTGATGGAGGGCTGAAGCTGAGCGGAGGTTTTGGCGGATTTACCGGTGTTCTAAAAGATGGAAATTCCGTAGCCCTTGATGGAAAGATCACGGGAAATGATTCGGTTGAGATCGACCTTGCCGGCCTGGACATCAAGCGCTTACGCTATGCGTATGCGAACTATCCCGTCTGCCCGCTGATCAACGGTGCCAATCTTCCCGCCCTGTCGTTTGACCAACCTGTTGAGTGAGAATTATGAATATTAGAACATCAAAAACTGTTGATGCAAAGGCTTGCCGCTTTTGGCTGCTCGTCATGACGGTCCTGCTGTTTCTGGCTAAATCAGAATCCATGGCAGCTACGAATACCCTGTTCAATTACGAGTTCAGTACGGCAGGAAATGCTGAAGGCTGGACGGCTGCAGGTGCTGCCGTTAGCGTCAGCAATGGCCTACTCAATGGAAGCATTAGTTCTGGGGATCCGCAGATTCTGCACACTGGTTATTCATTCCCGGGAAACTCATCGACCGGAGTCCTGATCCGCATAAAGAGCAGTGATAACGGCAATGCAGAGCTTTTCTGGGCAAGAGTGGGAGACGACAACTATACTGCAGGAAAACGAGTAAGCTCAAACTACACAGGCAGCGGCTCATTTCAAACCCTCTACTTCAAATTGGAAGGACTCGCGGAGTGGGATGGACAGACCATCACCCGGCTTCGCATAGACCCGCCCGGCGGCGCGGGCGCAACATTCGAGATAGACTGGATTCGCGTGTTGGCGTGGGTCGATACGACCGACGATGACGGCGACGGGCTGATCAACATCGATGACCCGGACGACAACAACGATGGAGTCTCAGATGCATGGGAAAGAGCCATGAAAGACTGGCCAGGCAGCGTGTCTTTCGACTTTGACAGCAGCGGTGATCTTGAAGGATGGTACACAAACAGTAATCTGGCAATCCTATCGCACACTAACAGTATTCTTACCGCTGCATCGACGGGCAGCGATCCGCAGTTCTACAACACCCAGATGTACCTACAGTCAGGGTTGTTCGACGGATTGGCAATCAAGCTCACAACAACGAATTCGGGAAGCGTTCAGCTTTTCTGGGGCAACAGTGTCAGCAACAGCTTCAACGGCGTGCGAAGCAGTAATGTTCTTGTGAGCGCCAGCAGTGATGCCCAGACCATTTACTTTAACATGACCAATGCCCCCGGATGGAAAGGTCATGTCATTACAAGGCTCAGAATTGACACCGACTTGCCCCAGGGCCGCCCGTTCAAAATAGATTGGATCCGTTTCTCTAACGGCGACTACGACCGCGATGGCATTCCTGACATCGTTGAAGGGGTCGACGACATCGACGGCGATGGAATACCAAGCTTTATGGATCCTGACAGCGACGCAGATAGCGTATCGGATCGCGAAGAGTCAAGCCGTGGCTGGAATCCCTTTGACCCGGTCGAGTCCACTACGCATTCCGACACTGACGGCGTGCCGGATGCCGCCGAAATCGTATCCGGGACAGACCCCTACGACAGTAACGATTTCACGTCTGCCGATATCGCGGCATCGAATGCAACGCATGTATCTGTTGGCATAAGCGCAAGGGCAGGTCGATCCTACAGCCTTGAATATTCAACCAACTTGACCTCAGGGGTATGGACTCCAACCAACAATATATGGCATGCAACAGCCGATCAGTCTCTGAGCTGGAACGTACCTGTGAGTACCTCCGCCGTTCAGCAGTTCTTCCGCCCCAGTATCTACGGCATGATGGGGGATCCTCTAACATACACTACAAATTCGCCGACAGACGAGAACGGCACCGGCGGAAATGGCATTCTCGACAACGGCTATATTCGACTCCAATCCGGCGCCGGAAACGGCTGCTCATTGACTGGCTTTTCCGTAGCCGGAGGCACAAGTATTATCAATATTCATGATCAGGGCCGATTGATCCAGCAGAGCTATTATGCCGGCAGCAACCTCACTCGTTCCGGCCAAAGCCCATCATGGACAAATTGGCCATGGAATCCGATCCAGGGGGGCGACGCATCTGGGAAGCCTTCGGAGGTTATTGAGGTTGCTTCCCTGGAATTCGGTGGTTCCGTCTTTACCCGCACAATTCCATTGCTTTGGGACATGACCACGGGGGAAAAGGGAAAGTGCGTAATGGACCAGTGGAATGAGTTTGAGCCGGGCATGTCGAACGTGGTCCGCGTGACATGCCGCTTCATATCCGACCGCGACGAGGGGGACATCTGGGGCAGCGCTATCCCCAAACACCAGGAACTACCTGCCACGTATTTTATTCGCTCATTTTCCAAAGTGGTCTCCTATACGAACAGTGCACCCTGGACGATGGCCTCGACCAACCTGCTGGCGTATGTACAGGGGCCCCCATGGTTCAGAGCCTACCCTACTGAAGGCTGGATTGCACAGGTTGATCCGGCAAATGATATTGGTATCGGTCTGTATAGCCCTGTCTCTGATTCTGGATGGTGGTATGGTGCGGCCGGCAACCCACCCGGCGGTCCTGCAAACAGCCAAACCATGCATATGGCGCCACTCTCAACTGTTAGGCTCGATCGGAAAAGTATTCTAGTCTACCGCTATTGGCTGATCTACGGAACTCTCACACAGATACGCAACCGGGTGTATGAACTTCATAACCTGTACCCAGACGGATGAACCTTGCGGTATGCGATACTGATCAGGCAAATCGAAAAGAATGACAATGAAAGAGAATATCGTGAAATCATACAAGACCTGCTTCGCTCTATTGGCATCGCTCTTATTGACTGTAGCCGGTACGTTTGCCGACAATCCGATCATTCCGAATCAGGGTGTGTGTGATCCCCACATACGTATCTTCAACAACAAGGCTTTCTTGTTCTCCAGTCATGATTTTGGAAAGGGTGAAAAGATCTATAAGATGGTTGACTGGCAGCTCTTCTCCTCGTCTGACCTGGTAGCCTGGAAAAAGGAATTTGTCCTCAGGCCGGAGGACACATACATCGGCCCTTGGCATGAGTGCTACGCCCCGGATGGCGCCACACGTAACGGCAAATACTACTTCTATTTTTCCCAGCAGCAAAAGCAGGCAGGGGTCGCCATCAGTGACAAGCCGGATGGTCCTTATGTCGATGCGCTGAAGAAGCCGCTGCTGCCCGAAAAACTTACGCCGTCCGCAGAATACGATATATCCGTTTTTACGGACGACGACAAGGCTCGTACCCCTTACATTGTGTGGGGATACACAGTGGCAAATAAGGACTACTACATTGCCCGACTCAACGAGGACATGATTTCACTGGCCGAGGCTCCAAGGAAGATCGTCATTCAAAATGGCTGGAAAAACGATGCGCCCGCACTGCATAAGCACAACGGTATCTACTACCTCAACGCCCACGGAGGATGCTATGCCACAGCCACCAATGTTTACGGCCCCTACACTTCCAGAGGGCTGTATACAAAAGAGTGGTCCGATCACGGTAGTTTTTTCACTTGGAATAATCAGACCTTCCACCCCTATGGAGTACGGGAAGACTGGAAAGATCCTTTTTACCGAACCACCAGGATGACTTATGCCCACTACAAGGACAACGGCGATATTGTGACCGATGACTTTATCGGCGCAGCCCCCCTGGGAGTTGGTCAGTATGATCCCACCTGGCTGCGTACAGAAGCCGAGTGGTATTTCGCCGCCAGTGATGGGCTGGATAAACGTGAGATCCCGGGTGGCTTTGAAATCAGAGGCATCACAGATGGCTCGTGGCTGAGATTTCCTAAAGTACAGCAGATGAGCGAGGGCATGTCGCTGAATATCCGTGTTTCCTCGGGAAGCAGCGATGGGGGTACCATTGAAGTCAGACAGGATGACCCAGACGGTCCATTGCTTGGCTCCGTTACTGTACCGGACACCGGAGGATGGGAAGCCTACCGAACCGTGACGACCACGCTCAAGAACAAGGCCGGCACCCAGGACCTTTGCTTTGTTTTCAAGGGCAAAGGAAAAGAGCTTATGCGTCTGGACTGGTGGAACACCGATCAGTCCGTGGCGGATACTGATCCAGAATCCCGGCTTGAGGCCGCTTCGGTTCCCATTGAACTGGATGTGCGTCAGTCCAATCAGACGGAAATCAAGGCGTTGGACGGGGGTGGATATGATATCAAGACGATCGGGGAGGATCCGTACGTCATGTGCCAGCCCATTGCAGGGCCGTATGACCCTGTTCAACAATACATGCTGTCGTTCGACTATGTCTGTGCTGAAGGACTGGAGCCCGTACAACTTTTCTATGGTCCCCCGATTTGCGCGGAGCAATCGGCAGTAGGTCCTCAAGTTCCTTCGAGTGATGGCTGGAC
>JAIFLS010000177.1 GCA_020048935.1 bacterium
AGTGTCTCGTCTGCGGCGTCATGGAAGGATGGGAGAACAACCTGTCCAAACCCGAGCCGGTGCCTGGGAAGCATCTGGTGCGTCGTGTCGATCTCGATGCGTCGCTCAACCTGGTCTGCACCGATCCCCGGCGTATGTCGGTGTTCAGCAAGGCCGTGTAATCAACGCCGCCAAAGGCGCTGGTGCCTGCGGCGGCTTAATTCGAGAAACAAAAGAAAGTAGAGGTTCACAATGGATGCAAGTCTGAATGGGCACATCTCTGGAATGCAGCGCGTAGTCGGTGCTGTGTGGTACAACGGGACGGACGCAATCAAGCAGGGCGAAGCGGTCTGCTACGACATCGCGAACGGAACGGCGACGGCGGTAAGCGGCCGGCGTCACAATCAGGTCGTTCGCCCCACGGCAGCGACCGCCAATGCGTTCGCGGGCGTCTCCGAGCGCAGCTATCCGGCGCAGGCCAATGGTCAGTTCATCGAGATCAACATGCCCGGCTCCAAGGGCGTGATGGTCGCGCTGGGCGCGGATACGGTTATCAACACACCGGGGCGGGCCGTTTCGTCAAGGCGGGCTACGTCGGGCGCGGCTCGATCATTCCTCGCCAGACGGTAACGGCGGTGCTGGAAGCCAGCATGACCGGCGCATGGTCGCTGGCGACGGACGGCAAAACGCTGACCGTGGTTGCGACGGCCGGTTTGGCGGCGGGTGATACCGTTGTCCTGCTGGGCGGCGAAATCGAGGACGGCGGAGCGTCGGTCGTTCCGGGCAAGTACACGATCTCGTCCGTTACGAACGGCACCGTCATGGTGCTGACCGCTTCGGCGATCAGCGGCACGGCGCTGCTGGCCGTGCTTTGCACCGGCTATGCCTACACGGGCAATCCGGTCTGCCAGGCCGATCTTCTCGATGGCGAGGAGTCCGGTGGTGTCGAGTTCATCTCGCCGCCCAATGCCGGTCTTGTGGGGCTTTCCTACATGACCAGCGGCATCTCGTATGTCTGCGGCGGACTGACGCTCGCGGCGGACGTGGATGTGACCTTTGCGCAAGGGACCGTCTTCGGCCAGCGGAAGGGCTTCCTGGCGCTCGGCACCATGACGACCAACGACGTGACCGTTGATCTGGTCACGAATGGCTTCACCATGACTGGTGGGGCGCTGGCGGAGATCAACGCGATCGACGCGGCCCTGGATGGGGCTCATCTGGTGTTCAACGGCGTGTGGCGCTGCGTGAACCTGGCCGGTGCCGCTGCCGAGGCGTAATCGAAAACCATGATTGGCGGCCCCGTACCTTCGGGGAAAGGGTCGCCTTTTTCGAGGATCTGATATGTCCAAGCCTGAAGTTACTCACGAGACGCGAGTCGATGAACATGCGCTGGATATGTTTAGCAACATGGGTTACGACGCATCCAAGCTGCCGGACTCCCTTGTTCAGCTCTACAACTCCATCAAGAGAAAAAAGGACGTGGTTTTTCCGTCCCGCATGAGTGCGGAAGGGTGCGCGATTATCGCGGCCATGTCCGACATGATCGACAAGCGAGGCGACTTTGCGGTTGCCGAAAAGCCAAAAAAGAAAGATGAAGGTGCTGCATGAGTGAATCGACTCTTTCGATCAGTTACGCCGATCTGCTGATAGAAGTTGGCGGGTTTCTTGGCTACGGGGTTGACTCTACGGCCTGGAACGCGGCGAAACTGGCGGAGGTTGATCGATACATTCAATCGGGCATTCGGAATTTTTACTATCCTCCTGCTGGATACGAATGGTCTTTCCTGAATCCATCGACAACGATCGCTACGGCCGTTGGAGATGACGCGATGGATTTGCCAGACGCTTTGAGCCGGATAACTGGAAATCTTCACTTTGCTGCTGCCCTAAACTGTACCCCCGTAACACTGGTGAGCGAGGGGCAGATGATGGCGCTGAAGGCGAGGACAACGACGAATGCCAAGCCGAAATGCGCGGCCATTCGCTCGAAGGTTAGCGACGGTGCGGGCGGACAACGGCTCGAGATCGTCTATTGGCCGACACCCGATGCCATATACACACTGACGTATCGCTACGAGGCCTATTCCGGAAAGCTGACTACCCTGAAGCCTTATCCGCTTGGGGGCATGAAGCATTCGGAGCTTATCATCGAAAGCTGTCTGGCGGTCGCCGAACAGCGAGGAAACGATGAGCGCGGGGCGCATACGGCAAGGTTTGCGGAAATGCTGGCTGCCGGGATCGAAATCGACAAGAAGATGGGTGCGCGGTTCTTCGGGATGATGGGGGAGAATTGCGAGACTTCAGATAGTCTTTCGAGGCGCAACTTCGGGACGACTTATCCGGTAACGTATAAGGGGGAAACATGGTAACGCCGTGGTGGGTTGTGTTGATGGTGTCGAGCTTCGTGGGGTTGTCGTTTAGCTTTTGGGGCTGGCTGGCGGTCAAGGTGATCGGTCAAGGAGCGAAGATTGCGGAGATCGAATCCCGCATTTCGAGCCGCGAGACGGAATGCCGGTCTCGCATGGACTGGCTTCAGAGGATGGACGAAAAGCTGAACGGGGTTCGCGAGGATGTTGCAAAGATTCGTGGTGCATTGGAAACTGCTGGCGTTGAACGTCGGCACGGGTAAAAAGAAAGGTTGGTGAGATTATGGACTTGAGAGTGCGGGATTTGTTGAAGGATGAGTTGGCGGTTGTCGCGGCGACGGCGACGGCTGTGGACGGTATCGAGGCGCTGCTTCCGGTGACGGATGGCACGGTCGAGGCGAGTAAGATCGTCACGGCGGATGCCAACAAGGACGTCGGCGGACTGCGGAATCTGGCGGTGGCTGGTACGCTGGCGGTGACGGGCGTAGCGACGCTGACGGCCCCTCCAAAGTTCACGGCGGTGACAACGGCGGAAGCCAAGACGCTGACCATGACCAACGCGCCGGCCGAGGCTAACGCTGGCAAGGCGTCTCCGATCTACCTGACCATCACGGTCGGGGCGACCAATTACGTTATTCCGGCATGGCCTCTGGCGTAACGGAGGTCGCGTAATGCCGAAAGTCGGTAACAAGACGCTCACGTTCCCGCTCGCTGGGGTTTCCCGGCGAGCGGGGTATCGTGAACAGCAACGACCGTACTCTTCACCCTGGGCGGTGAACGTACGTGGCGTTTGCGGTCTTGAAACCAGACTTCGCGGCGGATCACGGCCAGGTCTTGCAAAAGTTCTGGCGACCGATTTCGGAGCTTCGATTTCCGCTATCATTCCCGCGACCTACATCGACTCTACCGGCGCTCGCCAATACGACCTACTTGTGGTAGCTGATGGCGCGATAAACGTCGTTCGCGGGTCTTCTTCTTCGGCGCTTTCGGCGGCGCTGCAAACTGACGCCGGAATTGACATCTTGACCGAAGACGGGCAAACCATTGTTTTCGATTCGGCGGTGACGGTGGCGGGCGGCGGCGCGTCTATCGCTTTCGATGCCGTTGAGCGCAACGGAACAATCTATCTTGCTGACTCCGTTCTTCGTTTGTATGACCCGATTACCGGAGTTGTAACCGCCGTTTCGGAGACTGTCGGCGTGATTCCGGTCGCCTGCCCCCGCGTATGCCTGTACCGCGACCGGATTATCCTCGGCGGGGTTGACAATGTGTGGTACGCATCCAGACAGAGCGACCCTACGGATTGGGCTTTTGGCGCGGAAATGAACGACGTTGGGCGGGCGGCGGCCGGACAAGTCGGCAACGCGGGGCGGATTGGCGACGTGATTCAAGCCATGATACCCGATAGCGATGACTCTCTCCTTTTCGCGACCAAGAATGAACTCTGGATGCTCAAGGGCGACCCTACTGATGGCGTCATGCGGCAAGTATCCAGCACGGTCGGGGTAATTGCGCCCGGGGCGTGGGCGCGTTCTGACGATGGGCTGCTGGCCTTCCTTTCCTTCGATGGCGTCTACGTCATGCAGCTTGGAGGCCAGAAAGCGCCGGAGCGGTTCAGCGCGGACACGCTGGTGAATACCGTAACTACCGCAAAACACGTCACAATGGCCTACGACGCGAGGGGACGCGGTTTCCATCTCTTCATAACGCCCGATACCGGCAACGGCGAGCATTGGTGGCTGGACGTTGAAAACAAGGCTATATGGCCGGTTGTCGTACCTACGGCAATGCAGCCGATGGCGACGGCTCGCCTTCAGGGTAGCGCCGGACTACCAGAAGTGATTCTCGGTTGTCGCGACGGGTATTTGCGCAAGTTCAGCGATTCGGTAACGACGGACGACGGCACGGCATTCGAGAGTCATGTCGCGATCGGTCCAATCCGGTTGGCGACAAATGATATTGATGATGCGCTTCTGGCGGAGATCCACGGCATTCTAGCCGAAAACAACGGGACCGCCGTAACGTGGCGCGTAATCATGGCCTCGTCTGCCGAAGAAGCGGCGGACCTTGCCGAAGCCGGAATCAAGGCGGACCTTGCCGGAACTACTATTTCTGGCGTTTCCTCTTTTGGCACCTGGGCAGAAAACAGAAACAAGGTCGATAGGTGCCGATGCCGCGGCGCCTGGGCGGTGATTTGGCTTTCTTCTACAGGAAAGTGGGCATTTGAAGCGGTGGCGATAGTGACGCAACAGTTAGGGAGGCTCCGTTATGGCTATTAAAATTTCTGAAATGACGCCGGATTCGAGCATTGGCGGCGGCGAGTTGATTCCAGTGTCCGATGCCGGGAGCCCGAAAAGCGTTACCGTCACGGGTATCAAGGCGTTTGTGGTAGACCAGATTGAAGCCATTGCGGCCGGAACTGCAGTAACGGGAGCCGATAGCGTCTACATCCTTCAGGGCGGGGTACTGAAGCCGGTCGACATCGATCTGGTGGCGCAACATGCGATCGACACGGTATGGGGCAAGGCTGCTGACGCCTCTCCTGCTGGGACAGACAAGATTGCTATCAAGGACACCGGAACTACCGAAAACACGGTTACACTGGCGGTGCTGGCGACGTATATTCAAACGGCCATTCGGGCGGCGGTGATTGATCCGACAACCTTAAGCGCTGCCGGCGCGACCTCGACTGCAGACCTTTTCATTATCGGTCAATCCGGGGTGGCGAAGAAAATCACGCTTCAGGCGGTTAACGATGCCATATATGCAGGGCTGGCGGCGCATGTCACCGGGCTTACGGCTGCTACTTCTGCGAATGATGCAGACGAGTTCTATGCCGTCACCTCTGCTGGTGCTCGCAAGGTCACGCTGGCGCAGATGAAAACGACGCTGGGCGTTTCGGCTGGCGCCATCGCTCCGGCGTCCATGACCGAAAACTATGTCCCGCAGTGGAGCGCGACATCCAAGACACTGAAGGACGGCAAGGCGATTGTCGGCACCATTGCGGCCGTTGGCGCGACCGGAACGAGTCTGGTAGACGAGACGGCGGTTCGGACGGCCATCTACGGAACGGGAACCAAGACGACGCCGGTTGCTGCCGACATCGTGACTGTTCAGGATTCGGCGGATTCGGGCGCGGTCAAGCGCTCGACGCTGCTGCAGCTGTGGGATGGGTACTTTTTAGCCAAGGCGACGGCGGCGATTGCCGGGGCGAACGCTCTTTACGACGTGATGTGGATCCCGGCCGGCGCGATGATCCCGAGTTTTATAGGCGGGGCGATTCCGGCGATTCTCGAAGCCGATACGAATGATGCGTCTCACGACGTTCTAGATTTCACCGATGAGCTTTCCGACACGTTTGTAGAGTTCAATATCGCCATGCCTGAAGCGTGGGATCTCGGAACTATCAAAGCGAAGGTCTATTGGATACCGGAAGACGGGGAATCATCTGCCGACCAGTGGGTGCGTTTCACGCTGTCGGGCCGCTCGTTCAAGGACGGTGAGGCCCTGGACGCGGCAAACGGGACCGCTCGCAACATTGACGATCAGGCATTGGCGGACGACGGGTATATCCATGTCACGGCTGCAAGCCCTGCAGTTACGGTTGCGGGAACTCCCGCTATCGGTTCGATGGTTCACCTCAAACTGTCCCGCGTCTTCGACTTTGCTGGAAGCGGCGGGACTGCTCTTGCCGGAAACGCGAGGGTTCTCGGGGTGCTGATCCAGTACAAGAAAACACTGACCGCTATCACGGAGTGGTAACATGCAATTTCTCTTGAATAGGCGCAGGCGGCGCAGACGTTACACGCTGGAGGAGATCATCGACATCATTAATGATGGCATGGGTGACGATATTGACGATGAGCTGCAAGACATTCTCGACGGACTTGAAGATGGTAGCATTACGCTGGATGAGGCGATAAACGAACTCATCTACCTTGGGGTTATTCCTGGCGAATTGATACCAACTCCGTTTCCTTCAACATACTGGAGCGTCTACGTCACGACTACCGAGCCAAATCAGCCCGTACAAATCAATCTTCTGACAAAAGATTATACAGCCGGAGGGAGTTCGTCTATTCAAGTGCGCTTTCAGGGCGGTCCTTACGTTATAAGAATTCCCGAAGACAGCCTTTCTGCGTATACCGAATTTGCCAGACCAGGAACTTATCAAATCAGAATTGCCGGAATTTTAAGAAATCAAGATAGGCTGGAATTCGACAACTCGCGGGATACCGTAACCGCTTCGCTGGTTTCTTCCGTGGGAGTCATCCAGGGAATACGAAACTTCCAAAATGCCGACAAGTTATTCAAAGACTGCACAGGACTGACGACTATTCCCGCAGACCTATTCTCGCTTGTTCCTGAAGTGCTTTCGTTCCGAGATACGTTTGCCGGATGCACGTTCCTGACCAGCATTCCTGCCGTACTATTCCAAAACAACGTGGCTGCGTTGACGTTCGAGGGCGTCTTCATGGGGTGTACTAGAATTGTGACAATCGGGACTGATTTGTTCAGGTATAACGTGGCGGCGTCAGAGCAAGTCGTCGGCGAATACACTTACTACGCCTTCAAGGATGCGTTCAACGGGTGCGGGAATCTTGCCACCATACCGACCGATCTATTCCGGTATAATGTGCTGGCGGCGGATCACGCCTTTGAGGATACGTTTGCCGGGTGCCTGGCGTTGACAACCGTTCCGACCGATCTATTCCGGTACAATGTGCTGGCGGGTGAAGATGCGTTCAAGGAGACGTTCTGGACATGCCTCAATCTCGCAACAGTACCCGCTGATCTATTCCGGTACAATGTTGCCGTTTCGGGACAAGGATACGGCGCGACATTTGTAGACTGCATCAACCTTGTTATGCGAATCGACCTTTGGGGAAGCGGAAACCTTCAGTCTCATTTTGTCGGGCGGACGGTTAATTTTGAATCGTTCTTCAAAGAATTTATGTTTACGATGCTGGCGGAAGGCGAGGCCCCCGCGCTTTGGGATGTCACCGGCGCGACGCTCACCGGAACGGATGCTTTTGGCGGTCACTCTGCCGCGACTTTAACCAACTACGCAGACATACCCGAGGCCTGGGGCGGACCATAAGAAGAATAAGGAGCCATTATGAAAGAAATCAACCCGCTTCTCTACATTACTAATTGGACGCCGATTCC
>JAIFLS010000158.1 GCA_020048935.1 bacterium
CGTAACCCAGGTAGGCGGTGTCGTCGTCATCGGCTTCGGTGTTCACGAGGTACTGGGCGCCGATCTTGACCGGCATGGCCAGGTCGATACCAGCTTCCACGAACCCTTCCACCAGCATGAACTCATTGGCGATGAGTTTCTCTTCGTCTTCGCCCTCGCCAACCGTCACCGTGCTGTTGTTGTTCTCGTTACCGAGCGGCGCAAACCCTTCCATGTTGTCATAGGCGTAGACTGTGCCGCCGACCATCACGTAGGTCTTACCGCCGAACTTGGCCGCGACCTGTCCCGTGTACAGCGTGGTCTCGTCATCCGCCTTGCGTTCCTGCAGGACAAACGCGCCGGCGTGGCCCATCACGGCAACCGCATCCGTTCCGAGCTTCGCGTTGGCCGCGATGCCTTCCGGATTGGCGTCAGCACCCATCACCAGGTCATCAACCACGACCCAGGGCAAGGACAGAGGCGCGACCGGCGTCCACGTGAAATTCGCGAGGTCAATGGCAGCGTTCGAATCCTCGAACGGATCGCCGATGCCGCCCATCGTGATGTTGTCCGAGATCGGGTCGCCGGCGTTGGTCACGAGGCGGACCTGCGCCTTGACCTGGTCGTTAACCTTGGCGTCGAGGCCGATCCGGCCACGGAAGCGCCAGCGTTCCCGGTCTTCCTTGCTTTCTTCAGTCGCGTACTGGAAGCGGAACCGCGTGTCGCCGCCAACCTTGATGCTGTCCGCCCAGGATACCTTCACCGGGGCCTTCTCCGCTGCCTTCTCCTGTGCGGTGGCCGTTGCGGCGAGGCTGGCTGCCATTACGCCCGTCATGATTCCTGTCATTACTAACTGCTTCATTCTGCTTTCCTTCTGTTTGCGCCGTGCGACTATCGAACGGCAAATTTACTTTGCAATATTGAACACATTTGCACCTATACACCGGATGGATGCGGACCACGCCCGCTCCGGCTAACGTCTGTTGTCTGCGCTATGCTCTGCCCTCCTTCCGCTGTGTATATCGGCAATGAATCCAAGAAGCACTGGCACGTTTGTTGTTTCTTAAATGGGAAAAAGATTACTCGCTCGTCCCGCCTGATGCAAGTCTGTTCTTTCTTTAAACGCATTCAACTGAACCCCCAGCATCGTTTGCTTTCCGTTGGTGCTGTATTATTTTTGTGTTAGAGAGTGTTTGTCGTATGCGGCCGGTTTCCTGCTGCTGGTCCCGCCCGTGCGCGCGCTCATGCGTGGCTGGCTGCGACGCAAGCTCGAGAGGAAATTGCGGGAGGGCACCATGACGTTCTTCTTCCGCGAATAGTTGATCAGCCCATCTGGATATCGTCGAGCAGCTCGTCGATCAGGCCGCTGGTCTCCCCGTGCAACACTTTGATCAACTCGAGCCGGGCATCGGCGCGCGCGACACCATGTTCACACAGCTTGTCCATCAGTGCAGCGAAACGCAGGCGGCGAACCTGGCCGTTGTCGCTGTTGTCGCGGCGATCCCTGAAGTCCGCCATCAGGGTGGTGCCGCAGGTGCAGTTCCGAAACAGGCCGACCGCCGTCTCGATGGGGCCGCCCTCCAGGCTGAAAAGACCGCTGCGATCCTCGAGCGTGATATCCTTGACCGGGATGGTAGCGGTCAGGAATTCATCCTTTGTCAGGTAGACCTTGCCGCATTTCGTGCAGGTTTTCGGGAAGGTGGTGTCAACCAGTTCCCTTAAATCGCGGTAGAAGGTCGAGATCCAGTCCCGTCTTGCTTCAGGATGCTTGTTCATTGAAGCGGAAGTGTAGAACCATGCGCTGGTGTTTGCAAGGCTATTACATGAGCAAATGTTGGAGTTGAGTCTTCGGTCGTCAGTCTGTAGTCTTCCGTCTGGAATTGAACGCAACCAGGGAGTTTTAAAATGAGTACTAGCGAGATGGCGGGGAAACCGGCGACGCCGGCTGTACGGACGAACATAGCCAGGCTGATGGCGGCATATTACACGGGGGCTCCGGAATCAGGTGGCGCATTGCGGCGGGTGAGCTTCGGCACTTCGGGGCACCGGGGGACCGCCTTCAACGGCTCGTTCCAGGAGGAACACCTGCTGGCGATGTCGCAGGCTGTCGCCGAGATGCGCCTAGAGTGCGGCGTGGACGGACCGCTCTTTGTCGGGATGGATACCCATGCGCTTTCCGAGGCGGCCTGGATCAGCGCGATCGAGGTTCTGGCGGCCAACGGCGTGGAAATCCGCTACCAGGCCGGCCGGGGCTACACGCCGACACCGGCGGTCTCGCACGCGATCATTACCTATAACGCGGGCCGGCAAACGGGGCTGGCCGACGGGGTGATTATCACGCCTTCGCACAATCCGCCAGCCGATGGTGGGTTCAAGTACAACCCGCCGTCGGGCGGTCCGGCGGACAAGGATGTGACCGGTGTGATCGAGCGGCGGGCGAATGCGATCCTGGAGGCGGGCCTCAAGGACGTGAAGCGCCTGCCGCTGGCAAAGGCGCTGGCGCTGCCATCGGTGCAGGCGTTCGACTTCGTGCAGCCCTATGTCGCGGCGCTGGGAGAGGCGATCGACATGGAGGCCGTTCGCGGGGCGGGGCTGCACATCGGCGTGGACCCGATGGGCGGCGCCGGGATCGGCTACTGGGAGCCGATCGCGGAGCGCTACGGCCTGGACCTGGAGATCGTCAACCGGGATGTCGATCCGGCGTTCATGTTCATGTGCGTCGATTGGGACGGCAAGATCCGTATGGACTGCTCCTCACCCTACGCGATGGCCGGGCTGATCGCGCTCAAGGACCGTTTTGATATCGCCTTCGGCAACGACGCGGATTATGACCGTCACGGGATCGTCACACCAGGGCACGGGCTGCTGAATCCGAACCATTACTTGTCGGTGGCTGTGGATTACCTCTTCCGCCACCGCCCGCAGTGGCGCGCGGATGCCATGATCGGCAAGACCCTCGTCTCCAGTTCCATGATCGACCGCGTCGCGGTGGCACTGGGCCGCCAGGTGGCGGAGGTCCCGGTGGGCTTCAAGTATTTTGTCAATGGGCTTTCCGACGGCAGCTACGGCTTCGGCGGCGAGGAAAGCGCGGGTGCCTCGTTCCTGCGCAAGGATGGTTCGGTCTGGACGACGGACAAGGACGGCATCCTGCTCGACCTGCTGGCGGCGGAGATCACGGCGGTCAGCGGTCGTGATCCGGGCTGCTACTATGCCGAGCTGGAGTCGCGTTTCGGCGCACCGGTCTATGCCCGCATTGATGCCGTGGCCAGCCCCGCGCAAAAGAAGGTGCTGGCGGCGTTGACAGCGCGGCAGGTGGAGGCTGATACCTTGGCTGGCGATCCGGTCACGGCGATCCTGACGCACGCACCGGCGAACAACGAGCCGATCGGCGGGCTGAAGGTACAGAGCGCCAACGGCTGGTTCGCGGCGCGGCCTTCCGGCACGGAGGATGTCTACAAGATCTACGCCGAAAGCTTCAAGGGCGAGGCGCATCTCGCCAGCATCCAGGACGAAGCCAGGCGGATTGTCGCCAACGCCTTCAAGGCCGCCGGCGCGTGAGGTCCGGAGAGGTGCGGATGCCCAACGTCCGACAACCGGCGGATTCCGACCGCCAGCCGACGGGCGGGCGGCTTGCCTAAAAGACGGTCGTGGCAAGCAGGAGTAGCAGGGCGTCGAAAACGAGGCCGCCGGCACCGGCCAGGCGGCAGGTCCTGTCCGTGTTCAATATCCGTTCCGAGACGTGGCGGAAAAGATAGGGGCTGAGCAGCAGGGCCATGCCCTTGATGGCCATGGCGTAGGCGACGACTGACATCACCACGCTCCAGCCTGAGTCGTGCAGGCGGGCGGCATCCAGCAAGGGGGCCGGGTAGAGCAGCAGCAGGGCACCGAACGCCCGCGGTGCCAGCAGCTCTTCCATGTAGTAGCACACGAGGCCGGCAAAGACCACGGCGGCCGGGACCAGCCACGTCTTGAGCGATTCGAACCTCCCGAGCGGCAAGCCGTGCAGCAGCCACGCGGCCCAGGCCACTGCGGCGATGGCCAGCAGCCACCCGCTCCAGCGATCGCGCGGAAACCGCCGCAACCCCTCGCGCGTCACGGACGGGCTGATAAAAAACATCGCGTAGAACGGCAGGGTGATCCCCGCCAGCAGCAGCGTCAGTATAGCCAATGTGCTCATGTTCATAGAATCACCTTTCTTTTAGTAAAGTCGAAAGTCGAAAATCGAAACAAAGCCACCATCATCACCTGCCGACTCTTTTGTGTCTTTTGTGCATTTTGTGGCTAAACCCTACCGAGCATCAGTCTTTGTGTTCCCTGTTTTCTTGTGGTGAATAGACTTTCTGCCTTTCCCCGTAAAGTGTCTGTGGCATGGCGCGTTCGATCCTTACCTTCACCAGATCTCCGATGCTGCAACCTGCCTCGGGCTCGAAGATCACGATCTTGTTGGTGTCGCTGCGTCCGCTCCAGCGCTCGGCGTTGCGCTGGCTTTCGCCCTCGGCGAGGACTTCAAGCGTCGCTCCGACCAGCCGTTCATTCAGGCGCAGCCCGCGCCGGTCCTGATCCTCCAGCAGCACCTGGTTGCGCCGCCGCTTCTCTTCCTCCGGAACGTCATCCTCCCAGTCGGCGGCGGGGGTGCCGGGGCGCGGGGAGTACTTGAAGATGAATGCATTATCGAAACCGGCGGCCTCCATGCATTCGCGTGTCCGCTCGAAGTCGTCGTCGGTTTCCCCCGGGAAGCCGACGATGATATCGGTCGTGACCGCCAGCGCGGGAACCGCGTCGCGCAGCCGTCGCAGCGCCTCGAGGTAGCTGGCGGCCGTGTAGCCGCGGCGCATGCGTTGGAGGACCGGGTCGGAACCGGACTGCAGGGGCAGGTGCAGATGCGGGCAGGCAGCAGGCAGGTCGCGCATGGCCGCCGCCAGTTCGGCGGTGCACCCGGAGGGGTGGCTGGAAGTGAAGCGCAGGCGCGCGAGCGGGGTCTGGTCGTTGATGGCCTCGAGCAGGCGCACGAACGGTTCGGCATAGCCGCGCGGCGAGGACGGGGCCATCGCACTCCAGACCGGATTGCCCAGGCCGTAGCGCATGACGCTCTGCCCCAGCAGCGTGACCTCTTTCACGCCTGCCCGCACGAGGCTGTTGACCTCGGCGATGATCCCGTCGGCCGGGCGGCTCCATTCCGGCCCGCGCACATCCGGGACGATGCAGTAGGCGCAGCGGCGGTCGCAGCCGAGCAGGATGTTCACGAAGGCCGTGACGGCACCCTCCTCGTGTCCGGCCAGGGACTCGATGTCCTCGTCGCCGATGCCGATATCGAGCAGGTGGCGCTCGCCTGAGGCGACGCGCTCGAGCAAGGCCGGGATACGGGCGAACCGGCGCGGGCCGACCGCGAAGTCGAGGCCGTCGACCCGCTTGAAAAGCTCTGTCTGGAGCCGCTGGACCATGCAGCCCATCACTCCCACGATCCGGTCGGGGCGCTCCCGTTTGGTGGCGGCCATGATGCCGAGCTTGCCGATGGCCTTGTCCTCGGCCTTGCCTCGGACACTACACGAGTTGACGATCAGCACATCGGCCTCGGCTTCTGTCGCGGCGGGCTGCAGTCCGTGGCGCTCGAGCAGCATGGAGACCGCCTCGGTGTCCCGCACGTTCATCTGGCAGCCGTAGGTATGCACGAGAAAGGTCATGGCGCGATCAGCCCGTCTACTGGTGCGGTTGCGGTTCCAGTGCCGGAGGCCGCCGGTTTGGAGGCCGCCGTGTTGGTTGTTGTGGCGGTGATCGCGGTGGTGTTGGGTGCCGAGGCGGCGGACGGTGGTATGGCCGGTGGCGGTGCTGTGATGCACAGTGGCCGCAGCAGGCTGGCGGCCCTGGTTTCCGACAGCAGGAACACGAAATCATGGCCCTGGATCATGGCATGGCGCCAGGCGTCGTCCATCGCGCTTCCCAGCAGCAAGGTGTTCCGGATACCTCCATCGGTGCGGAACCCGAAGGTCACGGAGGCCATCGGCTTGTCCAGGCCATAGGCGGACAAGTCCGGCGGCATGAAGGCCACGAGGCGGCCAGCCTCGACATGCGCCGTTTCCGCCAGCAGGTTTGACACGGCGGCGGTATCCACGGTCAGTGTTGGCTTATCCGGACAGTGCCAGGCGTCAAGGGTAGCGGTGGCACGTGCCACAAGGCAGGTTTGCGAGGGGGTTGCAAGCTCGATGCGCGATACGGCAGAGGCATCGATGGCCAGCATCAGCGGGGCGCGAAAGCGCAAGGGAGAGATCAGTGATGCATCCAGGCCGGCGGTCGCTGCCGAATCCAGCGTGAAGCGGTCGTCTTCCTGAGTCGCGAGGAACGCCAGGCGAATGCCGTCAGCGGCCATTTCCAGCGATAGCGTGGTGCTTGCGTTCCCGTTGCCATCCGGTGCAGGAGTCGGCTCAGCCGGGGCTTCGCTCGGGGCCGCCTTTGCCAGCGTGATCCGAATGGGTGGTTCACTGGATGAGGGGGCGGCCGCCGACTCGCTGCTGCCCAGGAAAGAGGCGACCTTGAGTTCGAACAGGCGCGCGATTAACGCTTGTACAGCCACGGGATCCGCCGGTGCACGCACCGGTGTGCGCAGCCGCCAGCCCGCGCTGCCGTCCGCGGTTGAAGGCAGGCGTTCAAGCTCAAGCTGGTGGTCACCCTGCTGAAGGCGGATAAAGCCGATATCGGCTGGCGCGTCATGGAAGACGGAGCGGTTGCGGAAGCTGTCGAACGGACGGGAGCAGGCCTCGATGATTCCGGACGGGACGGTGTAGACCGCATCCACGCCCCCGCGGCGTGCAAAGCTCTGGCTGTTGGTCCCGGCGACGTCGGCGCCGATGAAGAGATCCTGTCCCAGCCGGTCCCCTTCGGTCCAGACGGTGACTTTCAGGCGCGCGGTGTCCTCCGCCAGGCCGGCGGTCTCGAACTGCCCGCGCCGCGTCATCTCCAGCAGGGCGGCGGTTGCCTGATCGGTTTCGCTTGCCGGTTCGGCATCCCAGTGGAAGGTTTCCACGCGCAAGGCATAGACGGCGTCAAGCAGTTTGCGAACGGCGGCGGTATCCGCCTGTGCCGCCAGCGGCTGTTGCAGGACCCACTCGGATTTCCGTCGCACGAGCTGGAGAAATCCGGCATCACGGCGGTGGATGTCGATCCGCTCGGTAGTGGCGGTACTGCCGTAAAGCAGGATCCGGTCGCGCAGGGCCGCCAAGTCATTGGGAAACAGGCTGAGGACGGAGCCCGGCAGGGTGAATACGGCACTGCCCCGGTCGAGACGTGCGTACACCGCGTCCCCAAAGGGGGTGCGCCCGCCCAGGAGCAGGGTTTCGGCCCGCCCGGTGGCGGTCTCCACGGAAAGCCGCCGGTCCGACTCCTGCAGCCCGTAGTCGGCAAGGGTCAGTCCTAGCTGCTTGCGTTGATGGCGGCTGATTCTGTCCTGCCGCCGCAGGGTTTCCATTGCGGACACGATCCGCTCCGCCTGCGGGCTGTTGGCGCGCGCACGCACGGGCTCCTGCAGGAACCACGATTCGCCCTTGCGCACGAGTTCAACTCGCGCCCCGGCCTGCTCGAATGCGACGCGGGTGATCGGATCGGTGTTGATATCGAAGACGCGCCGCACCTGCGCGCGCACGGTCTGCTGTTGCTCGAGGTGCTCGTCGAGCAGGTACAGGCCGCAGCCGAGAATCACGACGATGATGCCAAGCAGTAGCGTGTTTCTTGTTTTCATTTCCGATTCCTAACGACGTCGCAGGGCAACCCCGATGCCGGCCAGCAGCATCACGCCCGGGGCGACAAAGACCAGGCCGATGAAGATCCGGTTCCATTGCTGCCGGGTGGTCTCCGGATGCAGTAGCGAGGGTACCCGCGGCGCCACGGTCAGCAGGCTCTCACGCTCGATGAGCCAGTTGAGCGATGAGAGCAGGAAGCTGACGTTGCCGCCGACGCCGCTGCTTATCGCCGCATTGGATACAAAATACGAATCGCCGATCACGACCATGCGCGTGGGCTGCAGTTCCGCATTGAAGCCGACCGCACCCCGTTCCACCGCCAGCGCGACGGCGGCCGGGCCGCGGTGGTCGCGCTCGGCATCGAAGACCGGGGGATCCTGCTCCAGATTGGTCTCGATCCAGCCTTCCGTCCCCGTGCTGGCCAGCACGCTGACCTTGACCCGATCCTCGTCTGTGCCGGTGCTCTCGCTCTCAAGCGGTTTCAGAGCCATTGGCATGAAAAACAGGGTGGTCACATTCTTGAAATTCCGGGTCACCGGGTGATCCCCGTAGTTGCTGATCACCAGCTCGCGCCCCGAGAACGTCAGGCCCGCGACCACGCCGGGGCCGGCCTTCACGCCCCAGCGCCCGATCAGTTCCGCCAGACCGGTCTGGGTGGAGGGGTCGAGCAGCATCAGCACACGCCCATGCCGGTTACGCAGGTAGTCGTCGATCTGCTTGAGGACCGCATCCGGGAGCCGCCGGTCCGGTCCGGCGATCACCAGCGCGTGGCAGTCCTCCGGAATGGCTTTCTGTTCGGCGGCGACCAGGCGGCGCACTTCGATATTCTCGCGGCTGATCACGCGGGCGAGTGTCGAGTAGCCACCCTGGCTCTCGAAATCCTCCACATCGCGCTCGCCGTTCCCGGCCAGGAAGTAGACCACCGGGGTGGTCTTGCCGGTCACGTTCAGAATGGCCGACGAGAACGCCTGTTCGCCGAGGAATCCGACCATGCGGCGGGCGACGCCTGACTCGGTGATCTCGATCTCGTACTGGGCCAGGCTGGCGATATCGATGATCTTCCGTTTCTCGCCGGAGGCGAAGATGATCTGGTTGCCGGCGTCGATATCAAATTTCAGTGCCAGCTCGCGCGTACGGGCGATGTCGCGCTTGGGATCGACGATCTCGAGCCGGAAGTCCAGGCCCGGCATGGTCTCGGCGGCGTGCGCATACTCCAGCAGCAGCGCGCTGACCTCCTCGTACAGGCGGGCGTCGGCCTCGAACAGGGCGGTGACCTCCAGGCTGGCGTCGAGGCCGCGCAGCATCTCCATGGTCTTCGCCGACAGCACATGCCGGGCGTGCGATGCCAGTTGCATCCGCAGCGGCAGACGCTGCGCCAGGGCGTTGATCAGCACGGTGGCTGTCGTCATCAAGGCAACAGCCACCAGCACGTTCAGCCCGGTCAGGGTGCGTTGCCGCCGCCGTGCACGGACCGCCAGCCGTCGCTCGCGCGCTCCCGCCGTTTCCCGTTTCCTTCTTTTTCCCCGGTTTGCCAAGTGAAGACTCCTTGCCGCTAAAGCCAGCGCCGCGATTCCAGGACCCGTACCGCGCTGAACAGCATCAGCACCGTGATCGAGAGGTACAGCACCGCCGGCTGCAGGCTCAGCGTGCCCGACACAAAAAGCGTGACGTGCCGTTCCAGCGAGAAACGCTCGATCGTTGCCTGCCGGAACAGCGGCACGGCACGCATGAACGGCTGGACCATGAAGGGGGCGAAGATCGCCCAGAAACAGCAGATAGCCGCCACGATCTGGTTACGGGTGAGCAACGAGACCAGCACGCCGACCGCGGTGCAGCAGATCGAGACCAGCGCGAGGATGGCGCAGCCGCCTGCCACGGCATACCCATCGACCCCGTCTATTCCGGGGCTCATCGCCGCCAGGATGTATAGCGCCCCGATGGACGGCGCGATAGTCACCCAGCCGAACACGAGTGCGCCAGCGTACTTTGCCAGCACCACCGCCGTTTCCCCGACGGCTGTCGTCATCAGCGTCTCGATCGTGCCGGAGCGTTTCTCCTCGGCAAACAGGCGCATGCAGATCACGGTGATCAGGAAGGGCATCCAGATCAGCACCGAGACGAAAAACAATTGTTCCGGATAGACCGTACTGCCGGTCTGTGCCTTGACCGTGGCCAGGAACGTCCATGAGGCCGCGCTGGTGAAGAGGGCCATGGTCACATAGGCGACGGGCGAGAGGAAGACGGCGGAAAGCTCGCGCCGCAGCAGGATCAGGAAGCTACGCATGGGACACCTCCCCGCCAGCGCTGGCGTCCGGTCTGGCGCAATCGCCGGGCTGCACGGGTTCCGCCGTGTCGATGCCTTCGGTCAGCGCCGCGAACACATCCTCCAGATTACGCCGCTGCGCCGTCAGCTCCCGCAGCCGCCAGCCGCGTGTACAGGCCAGGTCGAATACCCGCTCGCGCACCTGCTGCTGGCGGTTGCCGCGGAACACGACCCGGCACCAGTCGCCGTCCGGTGTGCAGACCGGCTTGCGCACGCCTTCCAGCGCGCCCAGTGCCGCCGCTATCTCATCCGCCGGCCCCTGTAGCTCGGCGGTGATGTGCTCGTCGCCCTGCATCAGTCCCACCAGTGCCTCCGGTGTGTCCGAGGCGGCGATCCGGCCATGGTCCAGGATCAGGACCCGCCCGCAGATGACTTCGACTTCGGAGAGGATGTGCGTCGAGATCAGGATCGTATGCTCGGGCGCCAGGCTGCGGATCAGCTCGCGGATATGGCGGATCTGGTTCGGATCCAGCCCGATCGTCGGTTCATCCAGGATCAGGCATTCCGGCTCGTGCAGCAGGCAGTCCGCCAGGCCGACGCGCTGGCGGAAGCCTTTCGAGAGGCGACCGATGATCGTGCGCGCCTCGCCCGCCAGGTCGCACTGCTGGATCACCGTGTCGACGCGGCTGCGCAGGCGCCTGCCGCGCACACCCTTGAGAGCGCCGCGGAATTTCAGGTATTCACGGACCCGCATCTCCGTGTAAAGCGGCACATTCTCGGGCAGGTACCCCACCTTGCGACGCACCGCCATCGACTCCTCGAAGACGTCCGCACCGCCGATCCGGGCCTCCCCGCCGCTGGCGGGCAGGTAGCAGGAGAGAATGCGCAGCGTCGTCGTCTTGCCAGCCCCGTTGGGGCCGAGCAGTCCCACGATTTCGCCGCGTCCGACCTCGAAAGTCACCCCGTCAAGGGCCGACACCCGCCCGTAGCGGCGGGTGAGGTTCTTCACGGCGATCATCGGCGACTCGGTTGCGGTATCCAAAAGCGGCTCCTGGCTGGTTGACACTGAAAGCCGGCATTCTATTGGTTGATATGGATGGTCTTGGCGGGGGGGAACCCGTTGAAGTAGGTCGACGAGGCGCGGCTGTAGGCCCCGATGTTCTCACTGTAGAGCAGGTCGCCAAGAGCGAGGTCGTCCGGCAGCGTCTCGGCCATCGAGATCACGTCCAGCGCATCGCAGGTCGGCCCGAAGACGGTGCAGATCACGGGCTTGCCGCGCCGTTTGAACGCCTTAAGATGATACTGGCAGTGATCGAAGATGATTCCGGAGAAGGTGTGGTAGACGCCGTCGTCGACGTAGTAGCAGTGCTTGCCGTTACGCACGGCCTTGCCGATGACCGAGGAAACGGCCACCCCGGCGGTAGCCACCATGAAGCGCCCCGGCTCGGCGATGACCTGCACCTCTGGCGGGAACAGGCGGTCAAGCTCGGTGTTGATGATGCCGGCCAGTTCGCGGAAGGGTTTGACGCTGTCGTCGTAGGGGGCCGGGAAACCGCCGCCGATGTCGAGCACGTTGAGGCGGCTGCAGCCGCGGCTCCTGGCCTCCTCGTAGATATTCGCGGCCAGGTTGAGCGCCTGCACATAGTTCTCGAAGTTGGTGGTCTGGCTGCCGACATGGAAACTGATGCCTTCGACGACGAGGCCGTTCTTCTCGGCGGCGAGCATCAGGTCGACTGCCTCGCCCGGTGCCGCCCCGCATTTGGAGGAAAGCTCGCAGACCGCGCCGGTGTTCGGCACGGCCAGGCGCAGCACAAGCCCGGAGTTCGGGGCATAGGTTTTTATCTTGCCGATTTCCTCGAGATTGTCGTAGGTAACGAGGGCCTTGTAGCGGTCAAGCGCCTTCAGCGCGGCCGGGATCTTGATCGTATTGGCATAGATGATGTTGTCCCAGATCCATTGCTGCCGCTCCTTGGCCGGCATGGTCTTGATCAGGTCGTAGACGAGGTTGAATTCCGGCATTGAGGCGCAGTCGAAGGCCGAGCCCAGTTCGAACAGGGTCTTGATGATGGCGGGGTCGGGATTCGCCTTGACGGCGTAATAGACCTGGACACGGGGCAGGTGCCGCTTGAACGTTGCATAGTTCTTGCGGAGCTGATCGTGATCCACGATGAACAGCGGGGTTCCGTGTTGGGCAGCGAGATCTTCCAGTGTTTTACGTGTATACATCCGTCCTCAGGGGGGTTAATGGTTCTGTTCTGCTTAAAGGTGCGGATGCTGTCACAATGGGAGCAAAACATCAAGCTTATCTAAAAGAGCCTTGCGCTTGTAGCTGGTTAAGCGCTTGTAGCCGGGGTCGGTGACCCCGGTCGGCATGGGTTAGCAAACGGGAGAGAGGCGTCGCCATGTGCTTTCTCATGGGCACCGGGGTCACCGACCCCGGCTACAAGGCTTTTTTCGCGGCTACAAGGTTTTATGAGTCGAGGCGGCGGGTGGCCTTGACGAGTGCGGCGGCCATGACAGCGATCATGATGACGACGGCACCAATGAAGAACGCCCGGCTGCCGACCAGTCCGGTCAGGGATCGGCCGGGTTGACGGTAAAGGGGATTAGCGTCCGGGGCGCCAAGGCTGAATGACACCGGATCGAAACCGCCTTTGACCACACGCTCGATGGCGGCGGTGTCGTAGCGGGCCGGTATTGGCTGCGCGGCCCCGTAGTACAGCCGGGCCTGCTGTCCGGGGGCGGCAAGATACAATGCCTGCCACACCGGACCGAAGGCATCCGCCCCGGTGATGTCCAGCGGCGGGTTATCCTGGTTGTCGATCACCAGGCGGAACCGCGGGGAGCGCTGCTCGGCGAAGGTCACACGCCGCTCCTCGTGCAGCAGGCTGCGAAAGGCGATCCGCGAGACTGAGGCACTGCCGATGGTACGCCAGGCGTCACCACTGCCATTACCAGCAGGCACTTCCACGCGGACGCGGCGGGTGAAGTTACGGTCTGCGATTTGCAGGGCAAATCCGGTGAGCGGCTCGCTGTGCGTTTCGATCTCGATCACCGTCTGCTGTTCGCGGGTGTTTTCGCGGATGTTCCATGACTTGAGAGCGATGGGGTTTTCGCGCTCGACGGTATGCGATTCGGCCTGGCGCTCGGCGAAAAGCTGGACAGAATCCATGCGGAAGGGCCGTGTGGTCACCGTGCCCTGATCGATCATGCGGACTTCGCTGCCCTGTTCATACGTCCGGCTGATCTGCCGCTGGGGCGACTGCTGCTCGTCGGTGACCTCGCCGATGGCGATGGCGAACCGCCGGAAGCGGTTCGGGGGCAGGGGAACGGTGCACCGGCGCACATCGGCAAAACGGGCGTAGTCGTAGATCAGGGCGCTCTCGACGAGTATCGCGGCGGTGCCGTTCGTGTCGATGCCTTGCACCGTGATCTGGCGCTCGAAATCCTTCAGCGGCGTCGCGAACTCGATCCCCGTCGCGAACGGGGCCGTTTCATCCAGTGTGACGGACAACTCGATGCGGTTTTCCGGCAGCTCCTGCAGGGTGTCGACGCGCGAACGGCAATTGTCGCGGACGGTTCGCAGGCGCTGCTCGGCGGCTTTGCGCAGCAGGTGCGGGATCGGCACGCCAGCCGCATCCGCGAATCGGATATCCGGCAGAGAGCCGGGAGAGGCCGCCCAGATGACGCTGTCGAGCGTGACGGCGGCGAGTTCCTCCTGCGCCGGGACCGTCAGGACCGGCCGCACGGACGGGTGGTGGCTGATCGCGCTGGAGGCGGTGGTGGTGCTGGCGACCCCGATGATGAGGGCGG
>JAIFLS010000092.1 GCA_020048935.1 bacterium
CTGACTGAAAAACCGGTTCTATCCTATGGTATGATGGATTATGTCGTCGGTCATCACGTCCGCTACCAGCGGGCCAATGACGCCTCGATGATACGTTCACTTAACGGAACAACTGTGCGCTTTGGATTCGATTTGTTCCTTGGCGCCAGGACGGCGCCCTTCAGGGGCTATCAGCAGGTGTCCCGCCACATATGGCAGAAATATGGACACCCGCTGTTTGAGCAGTCAAAACTGCCAATGACCTTCGACGAGTATGTGAAGACCATCTACGGGGTGGTCTCCCATCCTATGGATCCCGCGATCCAGCCGTCTGTACCCGGATACGAGGATCACGGCGTGTTCCTGGATTTCGAGATGAAAGGCCGTCCGGTGGGCGGCATGGTAGCGCCGCTCGGGGTGCTGGGCTTCGGCGATGCCCTGTGGAACTTTGAGTTCTGGAACAATGTGCGCGATGCAAGCGGGATGTACTACTGGGGCAGGAAACAAAACACCCCGGAACTTGTTGACCGCTCTCGCCGAATCGTGAACCTGGCCCTATGCTCCCCGACTAACGAAGCAGGCTTCTTCTGCCTGGTCTACGCCGCCAAAACAAAGGAATGGCTCAGAAGCACGCTTGGCCCCTCTCCTCATCCGAATAACATATTTGCCCGCGCAGACAGCATGTACGATGTGCCGGCCATGAGCAAAACGGCCGCACACCTCCTCGAATACTACAGGCAATGCGAGCAGGATCCCCGGATTCCGGCCTACCTGCGTCCCTATGCCAACAGCCTCCTTGACCGCATAGACGAGCGAGGTATCATCCCCTCGTACTACACATCTGACATGCAACTGGTCGACGACTTGAAATTCAGCGCACAGCCCGCCGCGACCATGTGGTTCCTGGCCGAGATGGCTGAAGTCAGCGGCGACGAGAAATATCTCGACGGCGCAAAACGCATCGCGACCTTTCTGATGAAGGAGATTCTGCCCAAACAACTTTGGATCGACCTCGAACCCTACTATTCGTGCGGCCATAACCCGCTTAGCTTACGCGCCGATAAAGAACAGGGTCTGCCGATCCGCGGCAACCTCTCAACATCTTGGGCAGCCCGCGGATTCGCCGCCCTTTACAGGACCAGCCAAGAAATGATCTACCTCGATGCCGGCGAGGCCGTTGTTGATTACCTCTCATTCTCACAAGCCTCATGGGCTCCTCATTACATCTACACGGCATTCCCCCTTGGTGGCTTCACGGCCGACAATATCGACACCGCCACATGGCTCGACGCCCGCCAGTGCGAGATGGTCGCGCCGTTCATCTGGTACGGTCAAACCCTGAACCGCAAGGATCTCGTTGAGCGCGGAACGGCTGCGGCACGATCATCTGTTGTGCTGATCAATCATCCGCGCCATAAGGAGACCGGGCTCTATCGACACACCAACTTCTACGGCTTCGGACTGGGTCCGGAGAACATCAACCACGAAGGCCATAACCAGTCCGCCATGCGAACCCATCCGAGCTGGGGCGAGTGCTCGGGCATATTCACAGGGCTGGCTGATGCGGATCGTATGATTCATGGGGATTGAGAGTAGAGATTCTGAAATTCTGTTGCGACTGACTGATTGCGGATGCCGTGGGCACCAGTCGGTGGCGTGTTGGCCGTTGCCATCAAGTGTTGGGGCTGGCGAGACCAGCGGGGGGGGCGGGTGATGCGACCAAGAACGCCGTAATAATCGCTTTACATCGCCGTGAAAAACCTTCTATGTTACACACTTGTCAATAGGCGGTTTACAAAGGTTCCGGAAGAAAACTTGAAGGAACATAGAAAAACCGCTCAATAACTTGTTAAAAAAGGTGAATTATGAAGCCTTGTCGAGAGTGCCGACGCGAAATATCCGATCAGGCCATGGCATGCCCACAATGCGGAGCTCCTTTTCCTGCCAAGGAGAAGTGGGACGGATGGGGATTCGAGTACAAGTCCCGAGCCACCCTGTTCGGATTGCCCTGGATCCACATCTCGTTCAAGTACCGTCCGACGAGGCGGCCCGTCCCCGCCATGGGCGTAATAGCCATCGGGCAGTTTGCCTGCGGCATCTTCACGTTGTCGCAATTCGGTGTGGGGGTGGTCAGCATCAGCCAATTCACCATTGCAGGCTATGCTCTTGCGCAGTTTGCCCTGGCCTATTCACTGATCGCTCAAATGGGAATCTACATTCACGAGGGGCATGGACAGATCGTGCGAAGCGTAATGGAACTGATGAGTATGCTCTAACCGGTGGTGGGTGTGTCGCTACGCGCTGCCCCACACCGCTGCCGTTCTCGTTCACCGAAATTTGCGACAAAATGTTCAAGTTATAAAAAAAGCGGTCACACCATGAAAACCAAACAGCTCATCACCTGTATCTACGCCCTGGTTGCCTTCATCGGCGGAGCCTGGCGGCATTTGCAAACCGGCGACAGCCCGCAGGCGGTCTGGTTCGGCCTCGTGGTCGCCCTGCTCGCCCTCGCTGGAGCCTTTCTTCTTTCAAGGAAGAACCGCCTGCCCGGATACGTGTTGATCTACAGTTCTCTCGTGCTTGAGAGCGGCTGGTTCCTGCACAGGATGTTCTCCGGCCATTCCGAAGGAAAGTCCATCCGCGTCATACTCATCCTGACCATGTGCGCCGCAGAGCTGGCGGTATTGCTCTGGAAGACGAAAGGGACGGCAAACTCATTCCCCCCGAAATAAAGGCAAGGGACTGCCCATGAATCAATCACAGGTATTGGGCGGCGGCGGCGGCCAGGGCGCTGCGTTCGCTGGTCTTGAGCGTCATGTGGCCGTGGATCTTCAGTGACTTGAGGCGTTCCGTGGCGTAGGTCAGGCCGTTGCTGGAGGCGTCGAGGTAGGGGTTGTCGATCTGGTACGGATCCCCAGTGAGCACCATCTTGGTGTTCTCGCCCGCGCGGCTGACGATGGTCTTGACCTCGTGGGGCGTCAGGTTCTGGGCCTCGTCGACAATGACGTACTGGCCGGGAATGGAACGACCGCGAATGTAGGTCAGAGCCTCGAGCTCGATCGTGTTGTTGTCGATCAGGGCCTCGATACGGTCCCTCGTCGTCATCTTTACCTTTTTCTTGCCGGCAGTGGTGGTGTCCTGGTTCTCGCTTAGCAGATAGGTCAGGTTGTCGAAGATCGGCAGCATCCAGTGCGACAGTTTCTCGTCTTTCGACCCCGGAAGATAGCCGATGTCCTTGCCCATCGGAATGATCGGGCGGGAGACCAGGATGCGGTCGTAGCGGTGGTGCTTGAGTGTGCTCTGCAGGGCGGCGGCCAGCGCCAGCAGCGTCTTGCCGGTACCCGCCTGGCCCACGAGCGTGACAATCTGGATGGCCGGATCCATGAGCAGTTCGAGTGCCATGCGCTGTTCGCGGTTGCGCGCGAGGATATTCCAGACACGTTCGGTCTCGCTGCTCAGATGGGTCAGCACTCCGGGTTCGACGACCCGGGCAAGCGCGGTGCTCTTGCGGTTGCGGTTGGTCCGTTCCCGCATCAGGATGAACTCGTTCGGATAGGTGCCGAGCGAGGAGTGCTTGTACTCCCGTGCCTTGAAGAATCCGTTGATCTGCGCCAGCGGAACCTCGACTTCGCTATAACCGCAGAAAAGCTCGTCGAAATTGACTTTCTCCTTCTCGAAATCCATGGCGGGCAGGCCGAGCGCATCGGCCTTGAGACGGGCATTGATGTCCTTGCTCACAAAGATCACTTCCTCGTTCTCCGAAGCCGAAGCCAGCTCGTAGGCCAGCCGCAGGATCCGGTTGTCGGGGATGTTCTCCTGAAGCATGCCATCGGCATCGCTATTTTTCGCGCTGAGGATCTGCAGGCTGCCGCCACCGCGGATCGGTACGCCGTCGCGCAGGTTGCCCTCGGCGCGCAGGATGTCGAGACGGCGGATGACGTGGCGGGCGTTGCGCCCGAGCTCGTCGTTGTGCGTCTTGAACTTGTCGAGTTCCTCGATCACGGCCATCGGGATCACGACGCGGTTGTCGGCAAAGGCCTCGATGCATTCGGCGTTGTGCAGGAGGACGTTGGTGTCGAGCACGAACGTCTTGATCACGGATTTACGGGCGGGGGTGGTTTTTTTTGTGGACACAGGAGGACTCCTTATTATTCAGGTTGATGAAAGTATGGACGAATCAAAGGCTTCGGGAAGAAGGTTGCCAAGTGTGAAGACACCGGTTGCCTCGGGCGGGCTGAGCGAGGCGGTCACGATCCGCAGTCCGGGAGGTCCGAACTCGGCGAGCACCTGCCGGCAAGCCCCGCAGGGGGTGACGGCCTTCGGGCCCCCTGCGGCAATCGCGATCGTGTCGAATTCCAAGGCTCCAGCGGCGACGGCGGCGCTGATGGCACCGCGTTCGGCGCAGATCGTCAGGCCGTAGGAGGCGTTCTCGACGTTGACCCCGGTAAAGACACGTCCGTCGCGGGTCAGCAGGGCGGCACCAACGGGAAAACCGGAGTAGGGGCAGTAGGCGTTACGGGCGGCATCGACGGCGGCGCGGATCAGTTGGGCATCGGTCATTGGGCTTATGCGCTTTCCGGGTAAAGGGTTTCCACGATCAGGGCGGGTATCGCTGCCGGCTGGTCGCCAATCGCGACGGCTTTCCGGGCGAGCTGCATCGCCTGTGCAAGTTGCCGGGCGTCGGCGGCGTGCAGGTGCATCAGCGGCTGCCCCCTGGTCACGGACTCGCCGATCTTGAGCAGGCCGCTGACCCCGACGCGGGGATCGACGCGGTCTGTTACCGCGGCACGCCCGGCACCGAGGAGCAGGCAGATGCGCCCGATCGTGTCGGCATCCATCGTGTGCACGATCCCGTCGGCATCGGCCTCGACCGGGTGCACCATGGGGGCTGCCGACAGGCGCTCGGGATGGTCGAGGACGGTACGGTCGCCGCCATGCAGTGCCACCATCTCGCCGAACTTTTCATAGGCCGCGCCCGATTCCAGATGTCCGATCAGCCGTTTCCGGGCGGTGGCGGCATCGGTCTCGACGCCTGTCAGCAGCAGCATGGCGGCGGAAAGCGTGAGTGTGACCTCGCGCAAGTCCCCGGGGCCACCGCCCTGCAGGGCCTCCAGGGTTTCGCGAATCTCGAGGGTGTTGCCGGCGCTTCGGCCCAGTGGCTGGTTCATGTCGGTGATGATGGCGGTCATGCCGCGGTTCATGCGGCTGCCGATGTCGACCATCGTGCGGGCCAGCCGGCGCGCGTCGTCCCTTGTCTTCATGAAAGCGCCGGTGCCGCACTTGACATCGAGCACGAGGTTGGCCGCCCCTTCGGCCAGCTTCTTTGACATGATACTGGCGGCGATCAGCGGGATGGAGGGAACGGTGCCGGTGACGTCCCGCAGGGCGTAGAGTTTCTTGTCGGCCGGGGCGATTCGGGCGGTCTGTCCGGTAATCGAGCAACCGGCGGTTCCCAGCACGGCCAGGAATTCAGTGGTGGAGAGGTCCGTGCGGTAGCCGGGTATCGATTCCAGTTTGTCGAGAGTGCCGCCGGTGATGCCGAGTCCGCGACCCGAGAGCATGGGCACCGCGATCCCGCAGCAGGCGACCAGCGGGGCCAGGATCAGCGAGACCTTGTCGCCGATGCCGCCCGTGGAATGCTTGTCGGCAGTGGGGATGCCCAGCCCGCGCGTGTCGATCAGGTCGCCGGAGCGCATCATGGCATCAGTCAGGATGGTGATCTCCTCCGGGGTCATGCCCTGGAAGTAGATGGCCATGGCCAGCGCGGCCATCTGGTAGTCGGGGATGCTGCCTTCGGTGTAGCGGCCGATGAAATCGCGGATTTCCTGCTCGGAGAGCGGAAGCCCGTCGCGTTTTCTTTCGATTGTCCACTGCGGAAGCATGCGCGGGATTCTAGCCGTAGCGATTCCCGTTTGTCAACGCACGTGTGCATTCTGGAAAAAATAAGTTGGGTTTCCTTTTTGCTTGCTTGTTGAACATGGCTTCCGGTAAAGTTCATCTTTTCTGGAGGGATAATAATGGCAAGAGTATGTGATGTTTGTGGTAAGGGTCCGGTTACTGGAAACCGGATTGTTCGTCATGGCTTGAAGAAATGCAAGGGTGGTATCGGTTTGCACACGACGGGAATCACCCGTCGGCGTTTCCTGCCGAACATTCAGCGCGTGCGGGTTTCCGAGAATGGCGGCGTCTCTCGGCGCCATGTATGCACGTCTTGCATCAAGGGCGGCAAGATAACGAAGGCCTAGGTCTTCGGGGTGTCCTCGCGGATGCCCTCGGCTATCGCTGGATGTGTTGGTTGACCGGTAAGCACGGGGTGCGCACATGATTCATGATCCGGATACGACTATCGAGATCAAGGACACGGATATCATCTTCGATTGTCCGCATTGTGCCAAAAGCCTGGCGATCGACTATCGCGGGGCCGGATTGACGATCAAGTGCTCGGATTGCGGTGGCGATGTGCAGGTCCCGATCCCGGATGGCATGGAGCTGGAAGATCTGGATCGGCCGCTCGAGGATCAGGAGTTGCAGATCATCCAGTTGCGGCGGTCCCTGCTGAAGGCCCAGGATCGCATCGCGGACTTGGAGAATGCGGTCGAGGATCTGATGGAACGGCGTGACGCGCTGGAACGCGACCGCTCCGAGCAGACGCTCAGGATGGGCTCTGTCCTGGAAAAAACCGGCGTGATCGAGACCTCCCTAAAGGAAATCTCCAAAGCACTGGAGGCCGTTTCCGCGCTGTGTCATACCGAGGCTCCCGCTGCCGCCGCTCAATCGGCTTCCGTCTGATTGATGGCTTGTTCCAGCGCGTTGATCCTGGCTTCGAGGGCCGCAATCCTTTCGTTCTTCTGGTCGTGGATACCTTCGATGGCGGCCAGTAGCAGTCCGTTGATCTGGTTCTGCTGCGACCATAGCCGGAAGGTGTAGAACCGCAGCATCGACCAGATCGCTTGTTTTGTCCTGACGAGCAGGCGTCTGAATCGCGGGCGTTTCTCGACGATCTCGAAGTCCCCGATATCGACAAAGGCGCTCTCCCTCAGGTTTTCCAGATAGAATGCCAGGAACGCGGCGTTGTCCTTGAACTCAAGCGGGGCAAATCGTCCGGGGTCCCCCAGTCCGGCGGACTGGTAGCAGCCGGACTCCGCCTTTTGTTTCACGGATGCATGGATGTCGCGGATGACGGCTTCGGTATCGACACCCGGCGCGGCGATGTGGATCATATCAAACCTCGCTTGTCTTGTACTGCATGAAAGGGTTTACGCGTTTCTCCCGTCCGATGGTGGTCACCGGCCCATGGCCGGGGTAGACGCGGCAACCGTCTGGCAAGGTGGCCAGGCTTCGCAGGGATGCCGTCAGCAGCGTCGGGCTGCCACCGGGAAGATCCGTCCGCCCGGCGGAGCCGGCAAAGAGGGTGTCGCCGGATATCAGGGTGGCTTCCGCCGGAATATAGAGGCAGATGCAGCCCGGCGTATGGCCCGGCGTTTCAAGGATCGTGATGTCCAGTCCTGCGGCCTGGTAGCCGATGCTTTCGCGCAGTTCACGGATGCCATCCGGCGGGGCTTCGGGCTGGGGGTAGTAGGGCATGATCTGGTTGCGCGGGGTGAACGCCCAGGCGGCATCCCGTGGATGCATGCTGACGGGGGCGGGAAAGTCCCTGACCAGCGAGGCGAGTGCCGAGATATGATCGGCATGGCCATGCGTCAGCAGCCAGCCGTCGACCGTCAGGTTCTGCTCGCGGAGGTAATGCGCGATACGCGGCGCATCGGCACCCGGGTCGACCACTACCGCCCGGTTCGCCGTGCCATGAAGCACCAGGCAATTGACGTCGAACGCGCCAACAATCAGGGTTTCTATTTTCATGGCGGCAAGACTAAGCGGAAACATGCCGGTCTGCAAGCGGTTAATGGTGGCCGTTTCGGGCGGATAGTGATGAGAGATTGATACTGTTCACCACCGGGCTTGCCCGGTGGGAACATGACGGGCCGCACAAACACACGGGAGACACGAACAGACCGCTTCCTCCGTGATGATTTTTTGCTCTTCATTTTGTTGTGGCATGTGATAGGGTTCAGGAATGAAAACAGGAATGCAGGATTTCTTGATCGGGTCGGTCTGTCTTGAGCGCAACCGCTGGGGTAGTCGCGTGCCGTCGTTTTCGGTCAGCGACTGGCTCCAGCGTTTCGAGTCCGATGGTTTTGATGGTGTTGAATTATGGCAGTTCCACTACACGGCTGCGGATGCCGCGGAGCGTGCCCGGTTGGAAAAGGCGGCGTCACTGTTGCCGATCTATAACAGCTACATGGGGTTCGATGATGCCGACGCGCCCGCACGCGAGGAGGCGGTCGCGATTGTCAAGCGCCTGGGCTCACGCGCAGTGAAGTACAACGTGGGGAGGAAGCCGGATCTGCTGGCGGAGTACCGCCGTAACCTGCTGTCCTGGGCCGATGCCCTGCCTGCGCCCTGTCGCCTGCTGTGCGAGTGCCACCCGGGTACCATACTGGAGACGCCTGGGGCGGCCGCATCCTTCTTCGCTGATCTGGATCCTGAACGCTTTGGTGTCATCGTGCATGTCGGCAATGCCGATGCCGGGAGCGTCTCGCAGTGGTTTGACGCTTTTGGTGCAAGGGTCCAGCATTTGCATGTCCAATGCCGGGCGACAGAACCGGATCCGGAAACATCTGCCGGCAAGGCGGCCCTGGGGGCGAGTTTGGCGGTTGTCAAGTCGCACGGCTTCACGGGCTCTGTCACGCTTGAATTCACCCGCGGGATCGGCCGCGATGAGAACATCGAGACCCTGTATGCCAATGTCTGTAATGACATGCGCTATTGCCGGGAGGTGTTGTCATGCTGAGGATGTTGCATATCTGTAACCGCCGTTCGCAGATCACCCCTGACGGCCCGTTTGCCAACGCCTTGCGGGAGCTGGGTGAGCTGACGATAGTCGAGCGGGCGCACGAACTTAGCGACGAGGACGTGGCCGCGCAAGTGCGCGAAGCCGATGTGCTGATCACCAACTGGGCGACGCGCCCGATCCCGGTGGCCGTAGCGGAGACGCCGGGGCGGCTGCGCTATGTACTCAATATCGGCGGCACCTGCAAGGCTCCGGTGCCGATCGAGATCATACGCAAGGGGATTCCGGTCACCAACTGGGGCGATACGCCGGCCCGATCCGTGGCCGAAGGGGCGATGGCATTGCTGCTGGCTGTCCTCAAGGATCTGCGCGGTCGCACGGAAGCCGTCCTGGCCGGCAAATGCAGCAGCGCCGGTCAATTGGGGCTGCCTTCGGGAACGGTGAATGGGTTGAGACTTGGACTCTACGGCTGCGGTGTCATTGGGCAGCGCTTTGTCAAGATGGTCGCACCGTTCGAGCCCGAACTCATGGTGTTCGACCCTTACGCCAGTGTGCTGCCTGAAGGCTGTCGCCGGGTTGATAGCCTGGATGCGCTCTTTGGCGAGAGTGAGGCTGTCGTCATCTGGGCCGGGCTTTCCGAGGAAACGCAGGGGACAGTCAATGCCGCCCGCCTGGCCATGCTGCCAGATCATGGCATCATCATCAATACCGCTCGTGGGGAGATCGTGGATCAGGAGGCTCTTTTGGCCGAGCTGAAAACCGGGCGGCTGCGTGCCGGGCTTGATGTCATGGTGGCCGACAACTACCTGCCCGCCGGGCATGAGGCGCACACGTGGCCGAATCTGCTGATCACCTGCCACGACATCAATTCGGCCCATTGGCCTAAGCGGGCGCCCCATCTGACCTATGGTGACAAGATAGCCATCGATAATCTCAAGCGTTTCATCGCTGGCGAGCCGTTGCGCTTCGTCATGGACGAGACCCGCTATCTTCGCAGCAGTTAATAAGGAGCTAGGCTTGCCGTATGAGAACAAGGACGTGTATCGATTTGGACTGGCGTTTTTCTCTTGGTGATTTCCCGGCTGCAATCAACGGCAGCTTTGATGACCATGACTGGCGCGTGCTGGATCTGCCACATGACTGGTCGATCGAGGCCACGCCCCATCCCGATAATCCGGCCCAGGCCGGCGGCGGTTTCTTTCCCGGCGGCCTCGGCTGGTATCGCAAGCAGATCGCGATTCCCGCTGATCTGGGCTCCCGCCATGTACTGATCGAGTTCGATGGCGTCTACATGAACAGCGAGGTCTGGTGCAACGGTCAGTTTTGCGGTACCCGTCCCTATGGCTACAGCAGTTTCTGCTACGACCTGACCCCGTTCGTCAAGGCTGGCGAAACCGCCAGCATTGCCGTGCGCGTCGACAATTCACGGCATAAGAACTCTCGCTGGTACAGTGGTTCCGGCATCTATCGTCATGTCTGGCTGACGATGGCAGCTCCTGTACGCGTGGCGCACTGGGGGACGGTCGTGACGACGCCCCGTGTGGAACCGGAAGCGGCCACCGTGCGCGCCGCGGTCACGCTCGTGAATGATACCGCGGGAAGCGTCAGCGTTGACGTGAACGCCAACGTGCAGGATGTGTTTGTATCGGCTTGCTGCACGCTACCGCCCAATTCATGTGAAGCCGTGATGCTGGAACTCACGGTTGCAACCCCTAGTCTCTGGTCGCCCGAATCCCCGGCACTTTACAACTTGCGCGTTGAGATCCGGCAGGGAGGGACTATCGTGGATGTCCACGATACCCGCTTCGGCATCCGTGCGATCCGGTTTGACGCCGATGCGGGATTTTTCCTGAATGGCCAGTCGCTCAAGTTGCAGGGGGTCAATGAGCACCACGATGCGGGCTGTCTCGGTGCCGCCATCCCGGACGACGTCCTGCGTCGCCGCCTCCGTATTTTGAAGGACATGGGCTGCAACGCCATTCGAATCGCCCACAATCCGGCCGCTCCCGCGTTGCTTGACCTGTGCGATGAGTACGGACTAATGGTGGTCGAAGACGCTTTTGATGAATGGAAAGACGGCAAGACACCCTTCGGATACCAGCTCTACTGGGATCAGTGGTGGGAACGGGACCTGGCTGATATGATCCGCCGCGACCGAAACCACCCCTGTGTCGTCCTGTGGTCGGTGGGTAATGAGATCAAGGAGGTGCGTGCAGGACGACCGGAAGGTTTGTCTATCATGCGCGATCTGCAGGCCGTCTGCCACCGGGAGGATCCCACGCGGCCGATGACCTGCGGGTGCTGTAATTCGCGGGAGACGCTCAAGGCCGGTTATGCGCAATACATGGATGTGTTCGGTTACAATGGCGGCGGTGGCGGCTGCTTCGACTACGAGAAGGACCATGCCACCTATCCGGCGCTGCCGATGTTTGCCAGCGAGCACCCGCACACGCTGCAGACGCGCGGCGTCTACCGCACGAAGACCTGGTACCGCGATCTGCACCGTAACCAGGACAATGTGCGCTGGTATCCATCGCCACGCGGCGAAACCCCATCTCATGACCTGACATCCAACCAGCAGAAGGACCGCCCTTTGCTGGACTTGATGCATATTCCGGATTTGACGCATGATGAGGTATTCAAAGGCATTGATCCGCATTACCAGTCCTCTTACGGCAATGCGATTGTCCGCATGTCGATTCTCGATTCCTGGTATCGCACGCGTTCCCTGCCGTACTTCGGCGGGGAATTCCGCTGGACCGGTTTTGATTACCTAGGCGAATGCTACGGCTGGCCCGCCAAGAGCTGGAATTTCGGTATCATCGATCTCTGTGGTTTCCCGAAGGATGCCTACTATTTCTGCCAGAGCCAGTGGGTCCGGAAACCAATGGTGCATGTCCTGCCGCACTGGACCTGGCCGGGCTTGGAGGGCACCTTGCTCCCCGTGATCGTCTATTCCAACTGTGACCGGGTGGAACTCTTCTGCAATGATGTCTCCCTGGGTGTGCAGGAGCACGATGCGACGCGGATGCAGTTGCGCTGGGATGTGCCGTACCAGCCGGGTGTGATCAAGGCGGTTGGAATGCGGAATGCGGACGTGGTGACGTGCGTGCATAAGACGGCCGGGGTGCCCGCCGCGCTGAGCGTGATCTGTGAGGAAGCGTTCGTCCGGGCGGATCGGACCGGTGTCGCGCATCTGCCGATTACAATCTTGGACACGCAGGGGCGTTTCGTGCCGAACTCCGGTCCAGAGGTCACGGTGACGGTGGAAGGTCCGGCTCGGCTGATCGGGCTCGAGAACGGGGATCCGATCGACAGCACGAACTACAAGCTGAACCACCGCAAGGCGTTCAACGGGATGCTGCTGGCGATTGTGCAGGCGAGTGACGCGGAAGGCACGGTTACGGTCACCGCTCAGGCCGAGGGGCTGGAATCCGCCTTCGCAGAGGTACGGCTACAGCGCGTCTTGTGATGTTGCCAAAAGAAAAGGCCGGCGGGATTGCTCCCGCCGGCCTTTATCGTTTGTGATATGATCCCGTTTAGATCACGCCGCCGTAGATCGCGTCCGCGCCCAGCATTTCCTCGATGCGGAGAAGCTGGTTGTACTTGCAGATGCGGTCCGTGCGCGAGAGCGATCCGGTCTTGATCTGGCCGGCATTGGTCGCCACGGCGATGTCCGCGATGGTCGTGTCCTCGGTCTCGCCCGAGCGGTGGCTGACGACGGAGGTGTAGCCCGCGCGGGTGGCCATCTGGATGGCTTCCAGCGTCTCGGTCAGCGTGCCGATCTGGTTGACCTTGATCAGGATCGAGTTGGCCACGCCCATGTCGATGCCCTTCTTCAGGAACTTCGTGTTGGTCACGAACAGGTCGTCGCCGACGAGCTGGACCTTGTCGCCGATGGCCTCGGTCAGCTTCTTCCAGCCCGCCCAGTCGTTCTCCGCCATGCCGTCCTCAATGCTGATGATCGGGTAGCGATTGCACCAGTCCTGCCAGAAGGCCACCATCTCTTCGGCGCTCTTCTTCGAATTATCGCTCTTCTTGAAGTGGTACTTCTTGCCTGCCTTGATGAAGAACTCGCTGGCTGCCGGGTCGAGAGCGATGAAGATATCCTTGCCCGGCTCGTAGCCTGCCTTGCTGATCGCCTTGACCAGGACTTCCAGAGCCTGCTCGTTGCTGGTCAGCTCGGGGGCGAAGCCGCCCTCGTCGCCGACGTTGGTGGACATGTTCATGCCCTTGAGGACGGACTTGAGCGCGTGGAAGGTCTCGCAACCCATGCGGATGGCGTCCGAGAAGGTCTTGGCGCCCTTGGGCATGATCATGAATTCCTGGATGTCGACCGGGGCATCGCTGTG
>JAIFLS010000182.1 GCA_020048935.1 bacterium
GTTCCCCGCCAGCCGGACGCCGCGCAGGACCTCGAGGTTGTGCCGCAGCGGCGCGAAGTTGACATCGGCCGGATCGGTCTCGACCGCGGTGACCACACGGGTCTCCGAGACGAAGCGTGTGAGGTCGTCGACATGCCCGTCCGTATCGTCGCCGGCGATTCCCTCGCCCAGCCAGACCACCTGGCTGGCGCCGTAGTAGCGCGACAGGGCCGCCTCGATGTCCACCCGCGAGCAGGCGGGATTGCGGTTGGGGTTGAGCAGACAGGATTCGGTCGTCAGCAGGCAGCCCGCGCCGTTGACCTCGATCGCGCCGCCTTCCATGATCAGCCCGGGTTCGACCAGCGGCAGGTCGAGGTACCTCGCCGCCTGCGAGGGAATCAGGTCATCGAGCAGGAAGGGGTATTTGCCGCCCCACGCGTTGAAGCCCCAGTTGACGATCACCTTCTCGCCCGACCCGGCGTCGAACACGAAACAGGGACCGTGGTCACGGCACCAGGCGTCGTTGGTCGGGAAGACATGCGGCACGATGTTGCCCATGACCGTCCCGATCACGGCCAGCGCCTTCTCGAGCTTGATGGCCGCCTTGCGGTCCTGTACGCCGATATGCACGGTTTCGCCCTGGCTGACGACGCGGATGAACTCATTGTAGGGCGCGAAGATCTTCTCGATTCCGCCGGGCCAGGTCGAGGCGGTGTGTGGGTAGCTCAGCCAGGTGGATTGGTGCTTCACCCACTCGGGCGGCATGACAAAACGGGGGGGTTTCTTCTTCGACGTCTTCATACGCCATCCAGCCAGCGGGCGGTGATCGGGGCATAGGTGTCGATCCGGCGGTCGCGCAGGAACGGCCACTGCGTGCGGTAGCGGTCGGAGTCGCCCAGGTCGAGTTCCTGCACATGCAGGGCCTCTTCATCGGACGGGGCTTCATACAGCAGGGTGCCGAAGGGGTTGGTCACGAACGAACCGCCCCAGAAGCACTGGTCGCCTTCAATGCCGGTGCGGTTGACGGTGACGACGTGCACCCCGTTGGCGATGGCATGGGCGCGCTGGATGGTGAGCCAGGCGTCGTGCTGCTCGCGTCCGGCCGCCTCGGGGGCCTTCATGTCCCTGCCGATCGCGGTGGGATAGAACAGGATCTCGGCGCCCATCAGGCTCGTGATGCGGGCGGCCTCGGGATACCACTGGTCCCAGCAGATCAGCACGCCGATACGGGCGAAGCGGGTGTTGAAGACACGGTAGCCGGTATCGCCGGGGGTGAAGTAGTATTTCTCGTAATAGCCGGGATCGTCGGGGATATGCGACTTGCGGTAGATCCCCAGGATCTGCCCGTCGGCATCGATCACGGCGGCGGTGTTGTGGTAAAGCCCCTCGGCCCGTTTCTCGAAGAGCGAGGCGACGATCACCACCCCCAGGCGGGCTGCGGCCGCCTGCAGCGCGGCGGTATCGGGCCCAGGCACGGGCGCGGCCAGGGCGAAATTGGCGAGGTCCTCCTTGTCGGCGAAATACAGCGAGAGGAAAAGCTCCTGCAGGCAGATCACCTGCGCCCCGCCTGCCGCCAGCGCTTCCATGCGCCCCAGCACCCTGTCCAGATTTGCCGCCTTGTCCGCCGTGCAGCGCATCTGCACCAGCCCGACCTTGACTTTCCGCGCCATACTCACCTCTCCTGCCCGAAACCCGACACCCTCTGGCAACACACCAGCAAGAACAGGCTAGCGGCTTGTCCCCCGCAAATCAACCCCGCAATCGCACAGGGCAGCAATTCTCATTATGGCCTCAAACCGTGCGGGGAGCAGGCTAAAGCCTGAACTACGAACACCGAAATGCTCGGAATTATGGCGTTCGTAGTTCAGCCTTCAGGCTGCCCGAGGCCCAGGAATTGCTGGCTGTTGACGGAATGGTGTTTGCAGTCGGGGGGGCGATAGTGTATATCCACAGGCTATGCAAAAACAACTGACAACAGTGACGGATACCCTGGCGACGTGGATGCAGGCCGCGTTCACGGCGCTTTACGGCGAGGCGATCGACGTGTCGGGGGTGGGGGTGGTGGCGACGGGCAACGCCGCGTTCGGCGATTACCAGTGCAACGCGGCGATGGGTCTGGCCAAGGTACTCAAGGTGGCGCCGCGGGTGATCGCTGATCGCCTGGTGGCCGAAGCCCCGCCGCACGAGGCGGTGGCCCGCCTGGAGGTGGCCGGCCCCGGCTTCATCAATATCTTCCTCGCGGACGCCTGGCTGGTGTCCCGCGTGGCCGCGTTGCGCGGCGACCCGCGCGGCGGCGTGCCGCAGCCGGGGCAGGGCCGCACGGTGGTGATGGACTATTCGAGCCCGAACATCGCCAAGCCCATGCATATCGGGCATATCCGCTCGACGATCATCGGCAACGCGCTGGACCGGATGTACCGCCTGCTCGGCTACCGGGTGATCGCCGACAACCACATCGGCGACTGGGGGACGCAGTTCGGCATCATCATCATGGGCTACCGGAATTTCCTGGACCGGACGGCGCTGGAGCAGTCGCCGATCGAGGAGCTTGAGCGGGTCTATGTCAAAAGCTACGAGCGGGCCAAGGCGGACGAAGGATGGATGACGCAGTGCCGCCGGGAGCTGGTGAAGCTACAGGCGGGCGACCCGGAGAACACCGCCCTCTGGAAGCAGTTCATCGCCTTGAGCCTCGGCGAGTTCGCGCGCATCTACAAGCGGCTGGGCGTCGCCTTCGACCTGGTGCGCGGCGAGAGTTTCTACAACGACCGGCTGGCGGCGATGATCGCCCTGCTGGAGGAGAAGGGGCTGGCGACCATTAGCGAGGGGGCCTTGTGCGTGTTCCTCGAGGAGGACGGCCTGCCCGTGTGCATCGTGCGCAAGAGCGATGGCGGTTACAACTACGCCACCAGCGACCTGGCCACCGTGTTCTCGCGCGTGGAGGAATTCGCGCCGGAGAAGATTGTCTATGTCACCGACGAGCGCCAGCAGTTGCATTTCAAGCAGTTCTTCACGATCAGCCGCAAGCTGGGGGTGGAGACGCGGCTGGACCACGTCTGGTTCGGCCTGATGCGGCTACCCGACGCGACGTTCTCGACTCGCCAGGGCAATGTGATCAAGCTCGAGCACCTGCTCGACGAGGCCGAACGCCGCGCGTTCGAGCTGATCAGCACCTCCAGTCCGGACATGAAGGAGGCCTGCCGGCGCGAGGTGGCCCGGGCGGTCGGCATCGGCGCAGTCAAGTATGCCGACCTGAGCCAGAACCCGCAGACCACGGTCACCTTCACCTGGGACAAGGCCCTGGCGCTGGACGGCAATTCCGGTCCCTACCTGCAATATGCCTATGCGCGGATCGCCAGCGTGCGCGACAAGTATAGCGAACGGTTCCCCGATGGCGACCTTGAGGCGGCGGACCTGCTGCTGACCGGTCCGGCCGAGCGCGACCTGATGATCCGGCTGCTACGGTTCCCGGAGGTCGTCATGCGCGCGGCGGATGCCTACAAGCCGAGTATGGTGGCCGATTACCTTTACGAGCTGGCCCAGGGCTACAGCTCCTTCTACCAGAACGTTCCCTTCCTCAAGGCCGAAACGGGCATCCGCGAGAGCCGGGTCCTGCTTTGCGGGGTGATCGCCGCCGTGCTGCGCCGCGGACTGGACCTGCTGGGGATCGAGACGCCCGAGCGTATTTAATTGCAGCCGGGTGCGTAAAGCTGATAGGCTAAGCAAGCGTCGTTGAATGGCGTATCAGGAATTGAATGGATAACCGGACCGGGACAGGCACACTATGAGCGAAGCGGATAAAACAGGGAACACGGCGGGAACAGCATCGGACAGCGGTGAATTGACGCTGGATTTGAACTTCGTGCCGCAGTGGGCGCGTCGTCCGCCGGATGCCAGCCGGTTCGGTCGGTTCGATGATGATGAGCACTCGCCGCGCCGCGGTGGCGGCGATTCACGCGGCGGTCGCGGCGGTCGCGACGACCGCGGCGGCGACCATCGTCCGCCGCCGCGCCGTCCGGATGAGGCGTCCCGCCGCCGGACGGACCGGCCCGGCGTGAAGGAAGGACCGCCGGGGGCGGATCCCCGTGGTGTCGCGCGGCCGCGCCGCGATGATGCCGCCGCGCGTCCGTCGCCGGACGTCCGTCCGGGGGAACGCGCCCCCGCGCCCCGTGCCGCCGGGCATGGCGCGCCGCCGCCTCCTGTTGTCGAGGCTCTGCCGATCAGCGTACGGTTCCTGCCGGAACAGAAGGCGCTGAGCGATCTGATCCGCCGCGTGTCGGCAAGCCTCCGGGCGTATCCGCTGCTGGACCTGGCCGCGATGCTGATGTCCAAGGAGGGGCTCTGTTACGTCAAGCTCGATGTGCTGCCGGAGGCGAAGGAATTCCGTCTCTACCAGTGCAAGCACTGCGGCGCACTGGCCCGCAGCCGCGAGGCTATCGAGGATCATGTGATCGAGGCGCACGTCGATCTGGTCTTCGATGTGCAGGAGGAGCAGGTCGATCCGCCGTCGGGTGTCTTCGTGTGCGTGGCGAAATGCGGCTACAGCGGTGTGCTGCTGGGACCGTCGAACCACCACAGCTATGCCGAGGCGGTCAAGCGGCTGCACGCCGAGCGGTTTGCCAATATGGATTTCGAGGTCTACCGGCGGCGTATCCAGACCTCGCACGATCCGGCGGATGTCGAGCGCTGGAAGCAGGAATCCTCCAAGCGGGTGGTCTACCGGCTCAAGGGTAAAGGCGTCGAGGGTGAGCAAGCGGCCGAAGCCATGACCTGGGCCGACGCCCAGCGCCACCTGCGCACGGAAGTGGCACCGGCGGCTGTCGAGTCGTCGCGTCGCCTGGCCCTTCCTGAGAAGGTCGCCCACGAGGTGCGTGATCCGGCGATCCGGCACATGCTGCGCGAGGAATGGCAGCAGGAGTCGCGCTTCCCGATCCATCTGGCGTTTGCCTTGCGGGCGGCCTGTCGGCACCGGGGGCTGCACCTCTTCAAGACGGGCGGCAGCCGCGACCGCGGCATGAATTTCGTGACGGCGGTCAAGCCCGTCCCGCTGGATCCGGAAACAGCAATCCCGGCGATCCGCGATGCCCTGCTGTTCATGCAGGCGCATCCGGGATGCACGCGCAAGGACATGGTCGAGGCGCTGCGTCCGGGAGCGGCACCGGATTCGGATGAGGTCAAGGCTCTGCTCCAGCCGATCCACTGGCTGGTCGAGAAGGGCCACGTGATCGAGTTCTTCAACGGCACCCTCTCGGTCCCCAGGATGGTCCGCCGGTAGGTGGGGCGTCCTCGGCGTCTTATACAAGAGAAACTCTTGCAAAACCCGCTGCGAAGCTGATCCTGATGGCTTTCTTCACAGCGGGTTCTGTAAAGAAAATGCCTGCCATGTCCGAGCCGAACGCCGGCTGTTATTCACCTGGTGGTTCAGGTGCCGGCGCGGGGGGCGGTTCGGATCGGCGGGAACTCAACCAGGGCAACCAGTATCGGCGGTATCGAGGCCGGTATCGATCCGACGTTGGGGATGAAGGCCAGAGCGCCCCAGGTAACGGCGAAATCAACGCCGATCCAGGAAAGCCCCAGCCAGACGATGATGACGGTCGCCAAGCTGAGCATCAGTTGCAGAGGCAGGTACGTCCCGATCAGCTTGGAAATCGCCCCCGGCATGTCGACTGTCCGATCCGCCCGATCGGTGTCGAACGTGTGTTGCATCTTGGCTCTGATTTTCTGCCCGTCATGCTCCTACACCCCCATGCCGTTCGTCAAATTGAATACCGCCATCAGGATACTGACGGCCACGAAGCCGACGGCGACCGCCACGCCGACGATCAGGATCGGCTCCAGCGCTGTCGTGAAGATCTTCACGTTGCGGTCCAGGTCGTTCTCGTAGCGGCGCGCGATGTGGCCGAGCGCCCCGGCCATGTCGCCGGTCTGTTCGCCGATCGAGAGCATGTCGATCAGCATCGGCGGCAGCACCTTGCCGGCCGCCAGCGGCCCTGAGATGGACGTGCCGTCGGTCACCCGCTCGCGGGCGTTGCGCAGCTCGCGGGCGATCACCGCGTTGCCGACGGTCTGCTCGACAATTCCGAGCGCCTGCAGGATGGGTACTCCGTTGGTCAGCAGCACCCCGAGAGTGCGGGCCAGGTTCGCATATACACCTGAAGCCACGATGCCCTTGATCAGCGGCATGCGCAGCAGCAGGCCATGCCACCACAACTGTCCGTTCTTTGTTTTCACCGCCCGGTTCGCCAGGACGGCCAGGATACCGAGGCCCGCCAGCACGAACACGCCATAGTGCGTCAGGAAGGTGCTGGTCCCGATCAGGATGCGGGTGGGCAGCGGCAGCGCCTGGTTCATCTGCTTGAAGATCCGCTCGAACTTCGGGACAACGTTGACCATCGAGAATATCAGTGTCGCCGCCCCCATGACCATGACGATCAGGGGATAGACAAGCGCCATGGTGACCTTTTCCTTGAGGTCCTGGACGCGTTCGTAATGCTCGACCAGGCGCTTGAGAACCTCGTGCAGCGCCCCGCCCGCCTCGCCGGCGCGGATCATGTTCACGTACAGCTTGGAGAACACGCGCGGATGCTGCTGCAGGGCTTCGGAAAGACTGGAGCCCTGCACGACCGCGTTGCGCAGGCCGCGGACGATCCCGTCGCTGGAGGTGCCGACCCGGCGCTTGGCCAGGGTGTTGAGCGCGTTGCCCAGCGTCATGCCGGAGGCGAGCAGGTCGCTAAGCTCGGTGGTGAAGATCAGCACTTCGCGCATGCTCATCCGCTCGCCCCGGGTGAGCTTGAACCGCGGCCGCGCGGCTGTCTTCGCGGCACTGGCGGCTGCTGTCGCGGCCGCCCCTTCCGCGACCGACACCGGGACCAGCCCGCTCTGCTCGATCATACGCAGCGCGGCCCGGCGGTCCGGTGCCTCGATGTCGCCACTCTGCTTCGCTCCGTCGCGTGTACGTGCCGTATAATTGAAAACCGCCATCGTTTAACCTCTCCGGTCCGCCCCCGGTCAGGCTTCTTCCTCGGTCGCCCGCAGCACCTCTTCAACCGTCGTCCTTCCCGTCGCCACTTTCGCCCAGCCGTCATCGCGCAGCGTCCGCATCCCTTCCTTCAGGGCCTGCTGCCGGATCGCGGTGGCGGAATGCCGCGCGGTGATCAGCGACTGCACCGCATCGCTGACCGGCAGGATCTCGAAAATGCCCAGCCGCCCGCGGAAACCGCTGTTGCGGCAGTTCTCGCAGCGTCCGGTCTCGTAGAGGCTGGCGCCCGCCAGTAACGTTTCCGGGAACCCGATCTCCTTGAGGAATGCGGGATCGCTCTTCACGGCGGCAACCCGGCAGTCGGGACACAGGCGCCGGACCAGCCGCTGCGCGACAACGCCCTCCACGGCGGAGGCCACGAGATACGGCTCGACGCCCATATCCATCAACCGGGTAAACGCCCCGGCCGCATCGTTCGTGTGCAGGGTGCTGAAAACCAGGTGACCGGTCAGCGACGCCTGGATCGCGATTTCCGCCGTTTCCAGGTCGCGGATTTCGCCGACCATGATGATGTCCGGATCCTGGCGCAGGAAGGAACGCAGCACCCGCGCGAAGGTCAGCCCGATCTCCGGGCGCACGAGCACCTGGTTGATGCCGGGCATCTCGTACTCGATCGGGTTCTCCGCCGTCATGATGCGCACATCCGTGCGGTTGAGTTCCTGCAGGTAGCCGTTGAGCGAGGTGGATTTGCCGGAGCCCGTCGGGCCGGTGACCAGGATGATGCCGTTGGGCCGGTGGATCAGCCGCCGGATCACGGCGGCGTCATGCTCGCCCATCCCCGAATCCTCGATCGTGATCAGCTGCGTGCCGCTCTGCAGCAGGCGCAGGCTCACGCTCTCCCCGTAGACCGTCGGCATGGTCGATACGCGGATATCGATGTTCTGTCCCTTGACCCGCAGCCCGATGCGCCCGTCCATCGGCAGCCGTTTCTCGGCGATATCCAGGTTTGCCATCACCTTTATACGCGAGAGGATCGCCGCCTGGAAGCGGATCAACTGCATCGGCACGGGCGTCTCGTGCAGCACCCCGTCGACCCGGTAGCGGATCCGCAGCTTTTCCTCCATCGGTTCCAGATGAATGTCGGTGGCACCCTGCTGGTGCGCCTCCCAGATGATCTGGTTCACGAACTTGACGATGGACGCCTCCTGGTCCATCTCGCTGAGGTCCACCTTGCCGACCTGTTCGTCCAGCGAGACCTCGAAGCGGTCGTCCTGCATCATCTGGTCGACGGTTTCGGCCCCGACACCGTAGAACGCCTTGGCCGCCTGGGAGATATCCTCAGAGGGGCTGAGCGAGAGCTTGACCCGCAGTCCGGAGGCCAGCCGCAGCGAGTCCACCAGTCCCGGCACGAAGGGGTCGGCCACCGCGACCAGCAGGACGCCGTTCTCGACGGACACGGGGATCACGTTGTACTGGAAAACCGCCTTCGGCGGCAGCCGCTGCAGGACGTCCTGCGCGATTTCCACGTCCTTGAGCCGCCGGAACGGCATCTGCAGCACGGAGCCGAGCGCCTTGAGGAAGTCGCCCTCGCGCACCGCGCCGTTCGCGGCCACGACCTGGCCTAGGGGCATGTCCGCGCTGGCCGCCTCCGCCGCCAGAACGCGGACCTGTTCCGCGTTGAAAAGCCCGGTCTGTTCCAGCAGAGTCGCTATGTAGGTTTCAGAAGCCATGCCTATAACTTATCCGTCTCCCGCCCAAAGCGCAACACCATATCGCGGCATCGGTAAAATCACTTGCGTCCCTCCCTGAAAAAGTTCACCCTTTGCAAAGAAGAGAACAAGCTGCACCCCGGACGAGTGAAAGGTACAAAACCGCGGTTTGGAGTATTGGGAAATCAACAAAAACGAAGGAATTCCCTATGGTCAAGCGGATAATAGTCGTTGTCGTAATAGTCGCGCTTCTTCTGTTCGCGACGGTGGGACTGATTCTGCCGAAGAGCTTTAAAATAAGTCGGACAGTCAATATTCAGGCCAATCAGATGCGAGTTATCCGCTGCATCAACACGCTGGATCGATGGGAATCATGGTGGCCATGGAATCGGAATGAAACAGGTCATCGACTTCAGATTCACGCGCCCGCGAATATCGGTGCGAACATGTCGTGGGGTGGCCGCCCTGCTCCCGGACGGCTTGTTCTTACCCAGACCTCCATCTTTGCCGTTGAGTACGATGTGCATTTTAACGCGAACACACGGCCCGACAAAGGATCCTTCACCATCAGGGCATCCGAGCAAGGAACGGAACTTACCTGGCGTGTGGATGGTCACTTCGAAAGTCCCGTCATCGGGGGCTATCTGGCGCTTCTCGCGGACGCCATGCACGGGGGAATGATCGAGTGGGGCCTGAACAACATTAAAGATTTGGCTGAAGCCGACAAATCCGAAATTAACCTGTACTATGAAGATGAACTAGGGCACGAAATAGAAGAGAAGGTTGATTAAGAGGCCGGAATGCCAGCACATCGGAGGGTATTTTGCATCGCGTAAAGATAGTATGCAGGCTCGAGAAAGGAGGGAAATAGCGACAACAATTATCGTTTGACAGAGTCGATTGACATTCACAAAAAACAAAGGGGGCTACCTATGAGCATGCTGAAAGAGTTCCAGGAATTTGCCGTCAAGGGCAATGTGGTTGATATGGCTGTTGGTATCATTATCGGCGGTGCGTTCGGAAAGATCGTAACCTCAGTGGTCAACGATGTGATTATGCCGCCGATCGGGCTGTTATTAGGTGGGGTCAACTTTACAGAGTTGGTGATAACCCTGAAGGCGGCGGTTGGAGAAACGGCGGCTGTGACGTTGAATTACGGTAAGTTCATTCAGACGGTGCTCGACTTCCTGATCGTGGCCGGGGCAGTCTTCTTCATGATCAAGGGATTGAACACGATTCGGCGCAAAGCCGAGAACGCCACCAAGAAAGCCAAAACGGTTTAACAGAGAATTGATGAAAGGAATCACGATGGAAAAATTACTTATTGTAGGCGTGAGCCTGTTTGTGGTGTCCGGAATAAGCATCGCGCAGGAAGAAGCCAATGTTTTTAAGCATTCAATCAGCCTGGGGGCCACGCTGACTGACGGCAACAGCGAGACGATGCAAGCGAATGCATCGCTTGCGACCGAGGGCGAAAAGGAGGGCCTCGGCTCCGTGCGGGCTGGCGTCGAAGCCAACTATGGCGAGACGACCGTGACAGCGGACGAGGCGGGGGTGACCACCGAGAGCACGGATACAACGATTGAGAACGTCCGTATCTTTTCCGGGGCAAGGAAAACGATTACCCCGCGAACCTTTGCGTCCATCGACGCCTCAGTCTTGTATGACGACATTGCCCAGATCGACTACCGCGCGACGGTGGCTCCGGGGCTAGGTGTGTATGTGGTCAAGAACGAGTCGACCAGCCTCTCTGTCGATGCCGGCCCGGCATTTATATGGGAAGAGGTCGCTGGTGTCGCGGACGACTACCTGGCAGTGCGGTTCGGCGAACGAGTTGATCACGCGTTCAGCAAGACGGCTAAGGCATGGCAGTCTGCCGAATACTTGCCAAAGGCCGATGACTTCGGGGACTACCTCCTGAACGTGGAAGTCGGGGCCGAGGCGGCGATGAACAGCAAATTGAACTTGCGACTCGTGCTTCAGAACAAGCACGATAGCACTCCAGGAGAAGGCCTTGAGAAAAACGATCTGGTTCTGATAGGTGGTATTAGCCTGTCGCTTTAAAGCGACCTGTGTCAGGTTTGCTCAGTTCGCCTGGCTCATCTCGCTTGCAGCCGCGACGGCGCGGCTGTAAGCGTCAAGGCATTCACCTCAACCGAAACAAGCCCCGGATTTAAGGCTGCATCAAACCTATTGCAGGATCCCACTGTAATGTGCTTCTATTCGCTTAGCAATAAAAAGGCCCAAAACTTAGAATGCCGGAAAGCCTCTTGGAATAAGATGAAGAAACGAATCCTCCAGAGCCTGTGCATTCTTGCCGTCAACATCGCTATCGGTGGTTTGGCGCTGGCGTCTTTCTTCCTTTTCCTGTTCAGGAGCGATCCGATCCTTGCTGCAGTGCCTGCAATTCTTGCTTTGCCGGGCATTATCCTCCAGCCTTGGTTTGTCGCCTTTATTTTTCTCCCCGGCGGACCTCTTCTCGCACCTTTCTTGACGACGGCGGTGTCCGTCCTGCTTTACCTCGTGCTGGACCGGAAAGGCAAACTCGAACGAGCAAAGCTCGCTCTCGCTCGAATTACGACACGACAGACAGTCGCTATCCCATGCGCGTTCATTGTGATCCTTTTCCTCGTCGGTTTTACCCGCTATGTTGACTTTCCCTCCATGCACACGGGAATTCCCGTAACGCTGCAATACTCGATCAAGGATATGAACCTCAACCTTGTCAACCCCAGGTACTGCTGTCTCGGGTCATTTATTGATTCCGAGTGGGTCTGGCAGGCACGCCTGCCAGAGGAGGATGTTGAGGCGCTCGCCGGAAAATTAGGCATGCACCCGATTGAGATCGAACAGATCAGCGATCATTACCGAGACATGCCACCCTACTGGTGGCGTCCCGTCATTTCGGCTCAGGCACGTGCTTTCGCAACACCGAGCTTCCCGATGGAAGGTCGTGGTTCGGACGGGTGGCACGCTTTGACAACATGGAACCCGGAGGACGAGATTCTCCACATGTGGATAAAGGATAACTTTTAGAATTTCCAACACGATGAATGCAGGCTATTGTCGCTAGCGAGCCAAAGTCTGATTCACGACGCAAAGGAAGGAGAAGATCGATGATTCAAAAGATGAACCGAGTAGTATGGGCGGGTGCCGTTTCTCTGGTCCTCATAGGGGGGGCAAATGCGGGCGAGCGGGTGGCCGCGAAGGTGGACACTCTGGCCCGGCACGAGACTGTGGCGGAGTTTCGTGGCACAAACTACCACCGGTGCATGGGGCTGACATCTCTGTGCCCTGACAAGTGCGGCGAATCGGGGGCACTCGCAACGTTCAGGATCGTCAACTACGTGACCTACGAGAAACTCGGGGAGTACGGCGATCCGAAATGCGACGAATTCGCCTTTCTTGTTGAAGATAACATGAAGCATCCAAAGGTGCCTGCCGACATCTGTGCGGCTGTGAACGCTCTGAAGCAAGGGGACATTGTCTTGCTTTCGTGGAAACACGACTATGTCACGAGCGAAGGCGGCTCCGCACCGGAACGACCGCTCACAAGACTGGAGAAGATCGCGCCTGTGGGAACCCAGGCATGGCTCAATCAGATTGACCGTCGCGCCAGCGTCCGCGACGCAGCCGGTCATGGGCCAACCGTCGGCTCTGCCGAATGGATGCAAGCCGTAAGTGTCAAGCTAGGGGTCTATGACCAGATGCAACACGGGCCAACCCCCGACTCGGAGGAATGGCGGAACGCGGTACAGTGGAAGGCGTTCGGGATCAAGTCCGGGCCGTTGAAGACCGGCAGAGAGAACGACGGAGCCGAACGTTGACCTGAACCTATTACGGGGAGTTGTATTCAACTACCCGAAATAGGTTCCAGGTGCATTGTTGGCGGCCTTATTGTGAATCTAGGTGTGCCGGTTCAGATTCCGGGAAGTGAAGTGTAAAAATGCCATCGGGGACTGTGAATGTCAAAGTGGTCGAATCCTGGCCCCACGAAATGATCGTCGGTAGCATTCGATATTCCATTTCGTCGGACGAGGTTGTCGGAGATAGCTGGAGCGTGAGGAATGGAGTAGCTGATATCGACCCCTTCGACACAGTGAAAGATGCATGAATATTTGTGACGGTGGGACGGAATGGATTGACCTTTCGGAGGCTCTGCGCATTCGCCACATAAGTGCCGTCGGGGGATGTTGCATGCTGCCCGCCACCAACATTGGAATCAAACCGAGACGTGAGAAACCAAATGTTTAGCGCAGTAGATAAGAGGAGGGTGAGCGATATGGCCGTCAGTTTCATTATATTGTACGCCAACGTGTGCCGCACCCTGGATTGCGACGAGCAATCCTAGGGTGCTGGCTGGTTCGGCCAGTCCAATCTCAAGCTTGCAAAGCCTCAAGAACTGCCTCAGGACGCTTATCCACGATACGTAAAAGAGCCTTGGCTGGACCTTCAGGCTCCCGCCGTCCCTGTTCCCAGTTCTGCAAGGTTGCCTTGCTGACACGTTCCCAGTTCTGCAAGGTTGCCTTGCTGACACCAATCATAAGCGAAAACTGAGATTGGGAAACATGAAGCCGGTTGCGAATGCGCTTAACATCAACAGGGCGATACTGAAAGATGCGGGAAGGCTTGGCTAAGCCTTTCCGTATCTGCCCTGCTTCCTCAATACTCTCAACCAGCTCGTCAAATAGCTCTTTCTTCATCGCATATTCTCCTCAACCAAGGCTTTTAAAATCTTGATTTCTTTTGCAGACAGATCCTCCTTTTCGGTCTTGCCGTAGGCAAGAAGGAGAAATATCTCACTGTCGGCCACTTGCCAATAGTATATATAACCCTGATTCCGCCACGCTTCCCTCCTGTTGCAGAACGCCAACGAATCTTGCGAAGACCACCGCTTCCCTTGATCAGATCACCAGCGATCGGGTTGAAGATCAACTCCTGCTGGAATTCGCGATAAGCGTCATCCGAGATCAGGTTGCTGATCTGTCAAGCGTCATCCGAGATCAGGTTGCTGATCTGTCTGGTAAAAACCGTTGTCTCTTTGAATATCATCAAGTCAATGCAGTACGCCAATGGCGTATGACTGTCAATAATCTATTCTCGTGGCCAACGCAGGCATGAGCGTTCCGGGAGACGAGCCCGGATATGCTCCACAGCCTTGCGCTTCATCTATTTCCAAGAATCCGTTGCTTCTGGTCTTTCGTGAGTTGGTCTGTCTCCTTGTGGTTCTCCTTGAAGGTATACCAGACCCACTTCGGAAATCGAGGATCGTCAGCATTCGCCAGCACCATCTGCCTTCCGTCATATCTGTACAACTCATATACCCAAAAGTTGTGGTCGCGGCCATCCTTGGTCTTTTCGTCGCCGTTTCCGATCAGATCGTTGCAGATGAAGTAACAAGGGCCGCCGTTGCTAAACCTGACGATATCCTCTGGCCCGAAGTCAAAGCTGTGCCAGTTGACGGGAACATACCGCATCTCGGACGAAAGCAGAAACGTTGTCGTCGACCCTTCTCCCGCCAAGCCGCAACCACCTGACCAGATGTTCACGAGGAAATCTGCTTTGCCGTCCCCATTGAGGTCTGCACACTGGACGCGGTAGATGTAACTCGACATTTCATTCGTGGCCAAGCCGGATATGGGCGTCCCCTTGGCGTCCAAAACGGAAATCCACCAATAGCAATCGTTCGTCGAGATGATCCGCTCCGCCCTTACAATCGTACCGGTGCCATCAGGACCTGCGGCAAAGAATAGAATGCTCGGATAATTGGTTATATCATCGCTCTTGTATTCACACCTGATGAGGGGGCAGTCGCTCAACTCAACAGACTGGGGCGTCTCGGCCTTCTGAAACGGTCCGTAATCCTTTGGATACCCAAGAGCAAGACCGCCGGTCAGAAGTGCGACGGCAACAGTGAAGATCGATCGTGGTATAGTCATATTCTTGTGCCCAA
>JAIFLS010000188.1 GCA_020048935.1 bacterium
GCCTACATCCTTGGCGAGCATGGCGACAGCGAGATCGCCGCCTGGTCGATGACGCATGTCGCCGGCATGCCGATGATCGATTACTGCGCGATCTGCCACGAGTGCGATGACTGGCAGAAGACGCGCGAGGAGATTGTCGAGCAGGTACGCCGGTCGGCCTACCACATTATCGACTACAAGGGTTCGACCTGCTACGGGATCGGGTTGGCACTGGTGCGGATCGTCGGCGCGATCCTGCGCGATGAGCATAGCGTGCTGACCGTTTCCTGCCGGCTCGATGGCGAATACGGCCTGCACGACGTCTGCCTCAGCGTCCCCTGCGTCGTCTCGCGCCAGGGCATCCAGCGCATCATCGCCGGCAAGCTAACCGAGGACGAGATGGTAGGCCTGCAAAAATCCGCCGCTGTCCTGCGAAAAACCTTGGACGATGTCATGTAACCTCGGAATTGTAGCTGGCCTCGGTGAGGCCGGGTGCGGTGTTGTAAGGTTGTTGCCCGGCCGAGCGGTCCGGGGTCCCCGACCCCAGCTACAGGGTGGGGGCGATGAAACGGATGTAGGCGGCCCACCAGGTCGAGCCCCAGAGCATCCAGAGCAGGGCGGCGAAGGCCAGGTAGGGGCCGAAGGGGATGCGGCTCTGCATCTCCTTCTTGCCGGTGAAGATCAGTGTCAGCCCCACCAGCGTGCCGGCCAGCGAGGAGAAGAGTACGGTAAAGCAGACCCCCTGCCAGCCGAAGAAGGCACCGATCGCCCCCATCAGCTTGACATCGCCAAACCCCATGGCCTCCTTCTTGAAGATGAACTCGCCGAGCATGGCGACGCCCCAAAGCAGGCCGAAGCCGAATGCCGCTCCGATCGCCCCGCGCGCCAGCGAGGCGAGCATCGTCGGCTGGCCATGTAGCGAGGGTACCAGCGCACTGAGCACAAGACCGCAGGCAATGCCGCCTAGCGTGACACGGTCAGGAAGAATCATGTGGTCGAGATCGACGAACGTCCCCAGCACGAGCCCCATGATCACCAGCCAGAAGACCGGCACCAGCACCAGGTCGGTCACGGGCACGAGCCCGAGCGGCCGCGGCCCGGCAACCAGATCGAACTTCAGCCAGGCCAGCAGGAACAGCAGCGCGGTCAGCAATTCCACCAGGATATAGCGCGGGGAAATGCGTACCCCGCAGCGGGCGCAGCGGGCGCGCAGGAACAGGTAGGCGAAGACCGGTATGTTCTGGTACCAGCGGATCGGCTGCTTGCAGGCGGGACAGTGCGAGCCCGGCGAGACGACCGACTGCTCCAGCGGGATGCGGTAGATGCAGACGTTCAGGAAACTGCCGATGCACGCTCCCCAGGCCAGCGAGAGGATGGTGAGAAATGCGTACCAGGGGAAGTCGATGGAATCGAGCAGTGCATTCATGATGGTCCGGGGTTAGTGTTGAGTTCTCAGGACGAATAAACAGCTTGTTCAAGGGCGGAACGCATGGCATCTATGTCCGGTTTCCGGCCGGTCCAGATCTCGAAGGAGCGGGCGCCCTGGTGCAGCAGCATGCCGAGGCCATTTGCCGTAGTGGCACCCGCCTTGCCAGCTTCGGTCATGATCCCGGTCGAGGGGAACATATAGATCAGGTCGTACAGGAATTGGCCGGGACGGAAGGCGCTGGCCGCAAGCAGCGGCTTGTCGCCGGTCTTCATCCCGACCGGGGTGGCCTGGATGACCAGGTCGGCCTGGAGGGATGCCGCCGCCCAGGCGTCGCCCGCCGTGCCGGCGCTGGCGACCTTGACCGTCGGTGCCAGTTGGGCGATTTCCGCCTCGACGGCATCAATGCGGCTCTGCTCGATATCGCTGAGCACGATCCGCGCCGCCCCTTCCGTGGCGCAGGTGATGGCCACCGCCCGCCCCGCGCCGCCGCAGCCCAGCACGAACACGGAAAGCCCGGCGATGCCGGTGTGGAACGATTCGCGTACGGCGGCAATGAACCCGTCGCCGTCCGTGCTGTGTCCCTTGAGCCGTCCGTCCTTCATGAATTCGATCGTGTTGACCGAGCGCGCCAGCGTCGCCGACGGTGCATGCTCATCAACCCCCTTGAAGGCGACCTCCTTGAGCGGAACGGTCAGGTTGACGCCGCCGAAGCCCATATCTCGCATCGCCTTGAGCACGCGCATCAGGTTGTCCGGTGCCACATCGAAGGCCAGGTAGATGGCATCCATGCCCAGCGACTGGATCGAGCGGTTGTGCATGATCGGCGATAGGGTATGACCGATGGGATGTCCCAGCACGGCAAACGGAATCGTATGGCCGCTGATTTCCTTCATGTCGCAACTCCAGTCTCTTGCCGGGGTCACCGACCCCAGCTACAAATACATCCGGGGTCACCGACCCCGGCTACAATCACGGATTCTCGATAATCTCCTCCGTCGGCTTTTTCGGCATCGACATCAGCCGGTTCACGCAGGACAGGTAGGCCCTGGCTCCCGCCTCGATGATATCGGTGCTGGCGGCCTTCGCGCTCAGCGTCACCCCGGTGTCGAACGCGACGCGCACACTGACCTCGCCCATCGCATCCTTGCCGCTGGTGATCGCCTGCAGAGCGAAATCCACCAGTGTGCCATGGATGCCCGTGATGCGGTCGATCGTCTTCAAGGCGGCATCGACCGGGCCGTCGCCGCAGGCGGCATCCTGCAGGATCTCGCCGCCCTTGCGGATGCGGACCGTGGCGGTCGGCACGGTGACCGTGCCCGTGGACACATGCAGCGAATCGAGCACGTAGACGGCATTGGCCTCGGTCATTTCCTGGTGCGCGATCATCAGCAGGTCATCGTCGTAGATCTGCTTCTTCTTGTCGGCCAGCACGATGAACCGCTCGTAGGCCCGTTCCAGCTCGGCATCATCCAGTACCAGCCCCATTCCCTGCAGATGGTGCTTGAACGCATGACGGCCGGAGTGCTTGCCCAGCACCAGGTCCGTGGCCTCGATGCCGACCTCCTGCGGGCGCATGATCTCGTAGGTCGAGCGCTCCTTCAGCATGCCGTCCTGGTGGATACCGGACTCGTGCGCGAAGGCGTTGGCCCCGACAATCGCCTTGTTGCGCTGCACATTCATGCCGGTCAACTGGCTGACCAGGCGGCTGGTCTTGTACAGCCGTTCGGTCTTGATGTCGGTATACAGCCCGTTGAACTGGTCGGCGCGCACCTTCAGGGCCATGACGATCTCCTCCAGCGCGGCATTGCCGGCGCGCTCGCCAAGGCCGTTGATCGTGCATTCGATGCCGCGGGCGCCGGCCTGGATGGCAGCCAGCGAGTTGGCCACCGCCAGCCCCAGGTCATTGTGGCAATGCACATTGATGATGGCCTGGCCGATATTCGGAACCGTGTCGTACAGCCGCCGGATCACCTCGCCGAATTCGCTGGGAATGGAATAGCCCACCGTATCGGGAATGTTCACCGTCGTGGCACCGGCATCAATCGCCGCCTCGACCATCTGCGCCAGGAACTTCCTCGGGGCTGAACTCAATGTCGTTGACAAAGCCCTTGGCGAACTTGATCGACGCCACCGCCTGGCGCAGGATCTCGCTCTGGGCCTTCTTCAGCTTGAATTCGCGGTGGATCTTCGAGGTGGCCAGGAACACGTGAATGCGCGGGCGCTCCGCCGGGGTAACCGCCTCGGCGCAACGGATGATGTCCTTTTCCAGGCAGCGGGCCAGTCCGCAGATGATCGGGCCCTTCACCGTTTCCGCGATTGCCTTGACCGCCTTGAAGTCATCCGGCGAGGCGATCGGGAAACCACCCTCGATGACGTCCACGTTCAGCATGGCCAACTGGTGGGCCACATCGAGCTTCTCCCGGTGGTTCAGACTGGCACCGGGCGACTGCTCGCCATCGCGCAGGGTCGTGTCGAAAATAGTGATCTTCTTGCTTTCGTCTTTCATGATGTCACCTCGTCCTTTGATAAGATCGCCTAGTTTAGCGATTGTTTCGGAATATTACAGTTAAAAACCCGCCGGCGGGAAATTCCCGGCTGGCGTCCTGTGGGGGGGGAGGTGGTGAAAGCTTTCGGCGGAATCAACGGGCAAGCTTCACCGGAACGCCAGCCGGGCGGCGAAGTCGCCGTCCGCAGGTCGTGTCCGTAAGCAGCAGCAGTCGTGTCCGATCCGATTTCATGCTGTGTACAATACGTTAAACCTGCACATCCCGTCAACACTGAAGTTATCTGGACACAAAGCCTTGCAATACGACACGCAAAACGACTATTATCAGCACCGATGCGCATACTTATCCGCAATCAGAAAGCACAAACCGAAGCCAGGAAAACCTGATCGTGAGCGAGAACAACATCGAAGCCCGTATCGCGGACCTGCGCCGCCGCATCGACCACCACAACCGTCTCTACTACCAGGACGCCACCCCCGAGATCAGCGACCGTGACTACGACACGCTCTACCACGAGTTGCAGAACCTGGAGGCGAAGTACCCCGAATACGAATCGCCGGAATCCCCGACCCGGCGGGTCGGCGGAGCCCCGCTGGCCGCATTCGAGACGGTCCGTCATGCCGTCCCGATGATGAGCCTCGACAACACCTACAGCAAGGACGAGATCGGCGACTGGATGGCATCGCTGCCCAAGCTACTTGAACCAGGCACGCCGTTCTCGTTCATGGTCGAGCCCAAGATCGACGGTGTGGCCTTCACCCTGCGTTACGAGCACGGCCGCCTGCGCCGTGCGGCCACGCGCGGCAGCGGCACCGAAGGCGACGACATCACCACCAACATCCGCACCATCCGCTCGATCCCGCTGCATATCCCCGGCGCGGACGCGATCCCCGTGCTGGAACTGCGCGGGGAGGTCTACATGACGAAAAACGGTTTTCTGCGGCTCACCCAGCAGCAGGTCGAGCAGGGCCTGCCGCCCTTCAAGAACCCGCGCAATGCCGCGGCCGGCTCGCTCAAGCAGCTCGACCCGCGCGTGGTCGCCACCCGTCCGCTGGACGCCGTGCTCTACGGCACCGGCGCACTTGACGGCATCGCCTTCGATACGCACGCCGCCCTGCTCGCGCAATTGCGCGACTGGGGAGTATCCGTCCCGCCACTGGCACTGAGCTGCGCGGACGCCGAGGATGTCCTCGAGGCGATTGACGCGCTCGACCGCCAGCGGCACGACTTCGCCTTCGAGATCGACGGGGCCGTGATCAAGATCAACGAGCGCTCGCTTTACGACCCCCTCGGCGTGACGGCCCGCAGTCCGCGCTGGGCACGCGCGTACAAATACGCCCCCGAGCAGGCGGAAACGGTTATTTCGTCGATCACCATCCAAGTCGGACGCACCGGCGTGCTGACACCGGTGGCGGAACTGGAGCCGGTCACGGTCTCGGGGTCGGAAATCCGCCGCGCGACACTGCACAATGCCGACGAGATCGCGCGCAAGGACATCCGGATCGGTGATCGCGTGCGGATCGAGAAGGCCGGCGAGGTGATCCCCGCCGTCGTGGAGGTCATTACCGCCGCGCGCCCGGCCGATTCGGTTCCATTCGCGATGCCCGCGCACTGCCCCGCCTGCGGCAGCACGGTACACCGGCATATCGGTGAAGTCGCCCTGCGCTGCGAGAACATCCAGTGCCCGGCGCAGACCGTGCGCTGGCTGCTGCATTTCGCCTCGCGCGGCTGCCTGGATATCGAATCGCTGGGCGACGTGGTGGCGGAAAAACTGGTCGAGACCGGCATGGCCTCTTCGCCCTTCGACCTGTTCACGCTCGAGGTGCAGCAACTGGGCGCCCTTAACCTCGGGACGTCCGAATCACCGCGCCTGTTCGGCGAGAAGAACGCGCAGAAGGTGATCGACGCGCTGGAGCGGGCGCGCTCGATGCCGCTGGACCGCTGGCTGCATGCCCTTGGCATTCCAGACGTCGGCAAGACCGTCGCCCGCCAGATCGCCCAGGCGCATGCGTCGATCAACGCCATAGCGGATTCGCCGATCCTGCGTGATATCCTGGAACTGGACGATCTGCAAACACAGGCGGTCGAGATCAATCCGCGTTCGCGGGTCAATCCCCCTGCCGACAAGGACGATTTCGCCCGCCGCACGGAACGGCTTTCCAGTATCCACGACCACATGCTCGACATCGCCGGACGGCTCGAAACCGCCGGCCAGATCGAGCAGCGCGAGGTCAAGGAAGGCCGCGACGGAATCCGCCAGATCAAGCTACTGACAATCATCAAGCGCGATGCCGCCGGGCAGGTCATCGACTTCTTCGCGTCCGAACGCGGACAGGAAACGCTCCGGCGCATCGCGGCGCTCGGCCTGCAGCCGGAGGTGGCCGCCGGAGCCGCCAGCGACGCGCTGGCGGGCAAGACCTTCGTTCTGACCGGGACCTTGGCTACCATGAGCCGCGAGGCGGCCGCCGACGCCATCCGGGCCTGTGGCGGGACGGTAGCCGCGGCGGTTTCCGGCAACACGGATTACCTGGTGGCAGGCGCGAACACCGGTGCGGCCAAGACCGCCAAGGCGGACGAACTGGGGGTGCAGGTGATCGACGAGGCCGCGCTACTGGCCATGCTGGGCACACAGACCGTGCAAACCGACAGGGAACCCCGGATCCGCAACTCAGCCTTTTCTAGGGCACTATCTTTCAATCCGAACCAGCAGCAGCCCCATTCCCTATTCCTGCGGCCTCCTGAAATTCAATTGACTTTGATGCCGCGCAAGGATTACGATTAGTCTCATCGTACAAACCATCACTCGCAAGCAATGAAGTCCAGTCATGAAAAGCAACCATACAGATACCGTATCGCCTGCGTTCCGTCTGCCGCACCGGATCCTGCTGCTGGCGGTATCCCTGATCGTTGCCGTCACGGCATCGCGTGCCGAAACCCC
>JAIFLS010000094.1 GCA_020048935.1 bacterium
ATGCGGAGGACGGCTTTGACCACATGGTGGCGCGCATGAAGCAGCACCGTTTCCCCTGGGTCTACCTGCGCGACGAAAGCCAGGACACCGCCCGGGCCTACGGAGCCTTGCGCACCCCGCATTTTTTCGTCTTCGACCGTGACCGTCGCCTGGTCTACACCGGGCGGGGTGTCGATACCCCCCGGGATGCATCCAAGGCAACGGTACACGACCTCGACCGGGCACTGGCCGAGCTGGTGGCCGACAAACCGGTCAGCGTACCTGTCACCAACCCGATCGGCTGCAATGTGAAATGGGACGGCAAGGATGCCCATTGGATGCCAGCCGACGCCTGCGACCTGGTATGATTTGGAATTCTTTAGCCCTAATTAACGTTGTTATAGCCAAAAGGACCGTTCCCTATGCATGAGGATGAAGAAATCGACCCGATGGGCTGGCAGCTTGGCTGCAGTGTCGTACGCGGCGAGATCGATGCCCGGACACGCGACCGCGTAACCGGGCGGATGGCAGCTTGGCTGCAGTGTCGTACGCGGCGAGATCGATGCCCGGACACGCGACCGCGTAACCGGGCGGATATGGCTGCTTGATCGCCAGTTTCCGATTGAACTCACGCTGCGTGGCAATCCGCTGCGCGACCTCGCCGGCTGCCTGCTGGAGTTCGAGAACCCGTCCCCCGAACCCGAGGATAACGAAGGCCTCTGTCCTGTGCAGATGGGCAAGACCGGGGATATTACCGCCTCGCGCAAGACTCGCATCTTCAACCTGTCTCCGCAACAGGTCCGCGAACTGCGCCAGCGCGGCGAACCGGTTGACTGCCGCATCGGCAACGCGCTGTGCATCGAGTGGTACAGCAATGCCAACGGTCGGGTAACGGTCGATTCCACGGAGTTCCTTACCCAAATCTCCGACTTTGCCTGGCGCATGACCCCCGAGGAGGAGGAGGAGCAGCGGCGTAAGAACCAGGATGCCTATGAGGACTGGGCCTGCATCTTAGCCTTCGAGGACGAGGACGATGACGACGACATGGAGGATTTTGAAGACCCGCGCGACTGGGAAATGGATGAATTCGCGTGGGAGAGGCAGCTCCAGGAGTCGGATGCCATGACCCGGCGCTACATGGAACTGATCGAGGCCTATCTGGACCATCCGGAACGCGAGCAGATTATCGCGCACGAGATGGGCTGGGACGGGTACGACGGGGTTTTCGATCGCGATGACGATCTCGTCTACAGCGGTGAATCCCCTTTCGACGGCGAGGATGACGATGACGACTACCTGCCGCTGGAACCGCTTGCCCATACCGAAGGCAGGGACTGGATCCGCAGCCGCGATGGCAAGATTCGCCATCCGTTATCGGACCGCGCCGCCAACCTGGCCATGCGGATGTGGCGTATCTGCAAGGAGAACGGCTTGACCGACAGCAACGGCGATGGCGATGCGGACATCCAGACCATGCTTTTCAATGCCCAGACCATCAGCGCGAAACTGGCAGGGGCACTCGACTCGCTTGCCTACGAGGATGACCCCGATGGCGCTTTTGTCGTCGCCTGCCTCAAACGCGCACTGAACCACTTCGGACAAGCCATCACCAGCACCAGTATCGTCAGCCAGAAGAACCGGCTTTCACCGGCTGCCATACAGGGGTTCCGTGACGAGATTTTCGCCATCCGCCAGGACGTGCTGGCGTTGATGAAGCACTACCGCCAGATCAACTGACGACCGGATTCTGATTCACATTCCTGTGAATCAAGACGTCTCGCGTGAATCAATTCTGCGACAGGACACCAGCCCCCCCATGCCGATATGAGACCGTAACAGTGACATTCGTTGGGGGGCTGTCTGCAAGTTGTCAAGAGACCGTCATCAAGCCAAGCCACGGCCAGTTGGCACGGCGGCTGCTTCATATGTAGATGTTCTGTACTGAGGTTGGTTTGGATTATAGGACGCTTGCCCTAACTCAAAAACAAGTGGCATATCAGTCGTCCACAGCCTTACTGACCGACTGGCAGGCGAACCGCGACCCCCGGGTCAACGTCGAGAGACCGCAGCACTCCTGCTGCGGTCTTTCGTTTTTATGGGTCGCCCTGTCTAGAAGGCATACCGCAAGCCAACATCGAACGTGACGGCTGTCGAATCGGCGCTGTAGCTTCCGCCCGAGCGCTCGTAATTGTACGCCTCGTAGTCTCCCTTTTCGCCAGCCCAGTGCACCGTTACCGCCGCCGAGACGGAAGTCACATCCGTCAGGGGGCATTTCAGGCCGAAACTGCCGCCCACGTACGGCAAGGTTGGCGAGGTGGGTCCCGTCGGATCCAGCATACCGACGCGCAGACCGGCATAGGGAACGACCGCGTAACCAATACCGATGGCGTATTCGGCAAAACCACCGACGCCGTATACAAGATCCACCTCGACCGGCAGATCCCGGTCAGAAGTGAGCACCTGCCCATACACCCCGACGGTCAACGAATCACCGATGCCGACACCGAACGCGCCCAGCAACCCGAATGGCAGGTCACCGGTGTCGCCGTAGCCGAACTGAGTCTCCACCCGCACTTCCATCGGCGGCAGATTCTGGAAAACCGGATGCCGCAGATAAACTCCCGAGGCTTCCACCGTTGCCGACACCATCACCACCGCCATCACCACTGTCCATAACCGCTTCATTCAATCCTCCTTTTTACTCCCACTTTTAACCATGAACCCTAACCGGATACACTAACACACTAAACCAATCTTACACATCTTACTTACCCGCGCCCTGCATCAATTCGCGGAACCGCGCGAACAGGTAGAACGGGTCATGCGGTCCGGGGCCGGCCTCGGGGTGGTACTGCACCGAGAAGGCCGGCACCGTCAGGCTGCGGAGTCCCTCGACCGTGTTGTCGTTCAGGTTCAGGTGCGTGACCCCTACGTCCGCGCCGAGCGTATCCGCATCGATCGCGAAGTTGTGGTTCTGGGACGTGACCTCGACCCCGCGCGTGGCCAGGTTCATCACCGGATGGTTGATGCCGTGATGGCCGAACTTCAACCGGTAGGTCCTGCCGCCCAGGGCAATGCCCAGAAGCTGGTGACCGAGACAGATGCCCATCAGCGGGACCTTGCCGAGTAGCGCCCGGATCGAGTCGGCGGCATAGCCGACCGCCGCCGGATCCGCCGGCCCGTTGGAGAGGAACACCCCATCCGGCTTGAGCGCCAGCACATCCGCCGCCGGCGTCTGCGCGGGGACCACCGTCACGGCCATGCCGCACTGGCGCAGGTTGCGCAGGATATTCCATTTGATCCCGAAATCATAGGCAACCACCTTCAGGTCCGCAGGCGGGAGTGTCTCGCTGAACCCCCAGGATGACGTCAGCGCCCCGTCCGGATCCCACGCATAGGATTTCGCACAACTAACCCGCGAGGCATAGTCCTGCCCGTCGAGACCTTCCCATGCCTTGGCTTTGGCCACCGCATCGGCCTCGCTGCATTTACCCTCGACCGCCAGGCAGCCCTTGAGCGTACCGGTGTCTCGCAACTTGCAGGTCAGTGCGCGTGTGTCGAGCCCGGCTAGCGCCGGAATGCCGCGCCTCTGGAGAGCCGCCCGCAGCGATTCCTCCGCCCGCCAGTTGCTGGTCTCGTTGACGCTATGCATCAGGAACCCGTTCAGGAACAGCCCGCGCGACTCCATATCCGCCGCATTGATGCCGGTATTGCCGATCTCCGGATAAGTCATGGTCACGAACTGGCCCGCGTAGGAAGGATCGCTCAGGATCTCCTCGTAACCGCTCATGCCAGTGTTGAACACCACCTCGCCAACCGCATCGGCCGCCGCACCCACGGAATACCCACGGAAGACGGAGCCGTCCTCCAGCGCCAGGAACGCTTTCCTCTCCCGCTGCGCCTTCCAATCCTGCTTACCCACGATCACCACCTCTTTTCAAAAATGACATTCATCTAAACACGCACTATACACACACGTCCCGCCGGAATCAAGAGCGCCGCGGTCAGCGCCAGCAATTCCCATTATGGCCTCGGGCAGGCTAAAGGGCGTGTTGATTTATTTGGATACACAACGGGAGGGACAGCGTCTTGCTGTCCGAACCATTCACATTCTCATGCGCAACGGACGCCGAGGACGGCGTCCCTCCCAACAATGGACGCCGGGGACGGCGTCCCTCCCGTGCCGCTCGTGGAATAAATCAACACGCCATTTAGCCTGCTCCCCGCACGATTTGAGGCCATAATTAGAATTGCCGAGGTCAGCGCCGCGCCCGGAAACGACGGATCAGGGCGTTTGTCGAACCGTCATGGGCCAGCCGGGGTTCGTCTGCCGCCTCCAGCTCGGGCAGGATCCGCCCCGCCAGCACTTTTCCCAGCTCCACGCCCCACTGGTCAAACGAGAATATATTCCAGGTGATTCCCTGCACGAAGACCTTGTGCTCATAGAGCGCCGTCAGCGACCCCAGCACCTCCGGCGTCAGCAGGTCGGCCATGATCGTGTTCGTCGGCCGGTTGCCCTCGAAGACCTTGTGCGGGACCACCAGGCCCTCGACGCCCTCGTGCTCGACCTCGTCGCGGGTTTTGCCGAAGGCCAACGCCTCGGTCTGGGCGAAGAAGTTGGCCATCAGTTTGGCGTGATGGTCTCCAATGGCGTTGTGACTGCGGCAGAACCCGATGAAGTCCGCCGGGATGAGCTTGGTGCCCTGGTGGATGAGCTGGTAGAAGGCATGCTGGCCGTTGGTACCCGGCTCGCCCCAGATCACGGGCCCGGTCTGCCACGAGACCGTGTGCCCGTCGCGCCCGACATACTTGCCGCTGCTTTCCATGTCCATCTGCTGCAGGTGCGCGGCGAACCGGTGCAGGTACTGGTCATACGGCAGGATCGCGTGCGTCTGGGCCCCCATGAAGTTGTTGTACCAGACGCCCAGCAGCCCCAGCAGAACCGGCATGTTGCGCTCGAGCGGGGCCTCGGCGAAATGCCGGTCCATGGCATGGAACCCGTCCAGCATGCGCCCGAAGTTCTCCGGCCCGATCGCGACCATCAGCGGCAGCCCGACCGCCGAGCACATCGAATAGCGGCCGCCGACCCAGTCCCAGAACCCGAACATGTTCGCGGGATCGATCCCGAACGCGGCGACACCCTTGGCGTTGGTCGAGACCGCGACAAAATGCCGGGCGACCGCCGCCTCGTCGCGCAGCGCCGCCAGCAGCCAGGCACGGGCGGACCCGGCATTGGTCATGGTCTCCTGGGTGGTGAAGGTCTTGGAGGCGACAATGAAGAGCGTCGTTTCCGGGTCAAGCTGGCGGCTGGTTTCCGCGAAATGGGTCCCGTCGACATTCGAGACGAACCGCACATCCAGATCGCGCTGCGAATAGGGCTTGAGCGCCTCGACAGCCATGCACGGGCCGAGGTCCGAGCCGCCGATGCCGATGTTGACCACGTGGCGGATGCGCTTTCCCGTATAGCCTTTCCATTCACCGGATCGCACGGCTTCAGCAAACCGCCCCATCCGCGCCAGCACGTCGTTGACCGCCGGCATGACATCCTCGCCGTCCACCAGTACCGGGGCGTTGGCACGGTTGCGCAGGGCGGTGTGCAGCACTGCGCGGTTCTCGGTCTCGTTGATCTTCTTGCCGGCGAACATCCGCTCGATCGCCTTCGGCAGGCCGCGCGCCTCGGCCAGAGCCACCAGCAGGCGCAGCGTGCTGTCCTTCACCCGGTTCTTGGAATAGTCCAGGAACAGACCGGCCGCCTCCAGCGTCATCCGCTCGCCACGTACCGCATCGCCGGCGAACAGCGCCCGCAGATGCAACGGACTGATCTCCGCCGCATGCGCCGTCAGTGCCCGCCATTCCGCCAGATCCGCCACCTTGTTCTTGTAGATATGCTCACTCATGGAATTCTCTCCAACAACCTGTTCTTAAATAAAAGCCACTTAACCTAGCGGGTTTCCGGCCCGCTGTCGATAAAACACCGCGGGGCGGCCAAGCACAGACCGATTAAGCGCACTAACGGGATCGGGCAGCGAGCCCGCGGGCCACATCGGGAACCGCCGCGATCAGCGTGGCGGTATACGGGTGAGCGGGGTGCGCGAAAAGGGTATCGCTCAGTCCCTCTTCCACGATCGCCCCGCCGACCATCACATACGTGCGCCGGCACATGTAGCGCACGACCGCCAGATCGTGCGCGATGAACAGGCAGGCCACCCCGAGCTGTTCGCTGATATCCTTGAGCAGGTTCAAGATCTGCACCTGCACGGAAACATCCAGCGCGGACACCGGTTCGTCGGCCACCAGCAGCCTCGGCCCGACCGCCAGCGCCCGCGCAATGCCGATCCGCTGGCGCTGGCCGCCGCTGAGCTCATGGGGATAGCGCGCCCCCATCACCGCGTCGTCCATCCCGACCTGGGCCATCAGTTCCTGCCGCCGTGCCCGCCGCCCCGGTGCGGTTTCCAGCCCCGGCTGCGTGCGATGCACATAAAGGGTTTCCTCGAGCGCGGCTCCAGCCGTCAGGCGGGGGTTGAGTGCCCCCATCGGGTCCTGGAACACCATCTGCACGCGCCGCCGGTACTCACGCATCCAGGTCCGGTTCTCCCGGTCCACGCGCTCGCCCTGGAAAGAAATCTCCCCGCCAGCCAGCGGGAGCATACCCATCACCGCCCCGCCGAGCGAGGTCTTGCCGCAACCGCTCTCGCCCACCAGGCCGACCACCTCGCCGGGGGCGATATGCAGCGACACGCCATTGACCGCCCGCACCCCGTCGCGCCCGTGCCGGCCCGGATACGCGACCGTCACGTCGCGCACGTCCAGCAGCCTGTCATCCGCGCTCATAACGCCTCCCTCTCCCGCAGCGGGTGGAAACAGCGCACGCGGTGTTCCGCCCCGCCAGGAACCGCATCCACCCCCGGTACCGTTGCGCGGCAATGCGCGTCCGCCCGCTGGCAGCGCGCGGCAAAGGGACAGCCGGGCGGCAGCCGCCCCGCCACCGGCACCGCGCCGGGAATCCCGATGAGCCTTCCGCCGGAGGTCTCCAGCCGCGGCACGACATCAAGCAGGCCGCGCGTATAAGGATGCGCCGGGCGCGTCAGCACGGTTTCGGCCTCGCCCCCCTCGACCAGCATCCCGGCATACATCACATTCACCCGGTGCGCCGCCTCCGCCACCAGGCCGAGGTTGTGCGTGATCAGCAGCACGGCCATGCCGAACTCTTGCTGCAGGCGCTTGAGCAGCGCCAGGATCTGCGCCTGGATGGTCACATCCAGCGCGGTGGTGGGCTCGTCGGCCACCAGCAGGCCGGGACGGCGGGCGACCGCCATCGCGATGACCACCCGTTGCTGCATCCCGCCGCTCAATTCGAAGGGATAGGCATCCAGGCAGGCCAGCGGTGACGGCAGGCCGACCCGTTCCAGCAAAGCCGCGGCCTGCTCGCGCCTCTGCCGCCGCCCGCCTTGCAGCAGCTCCTCAAGCTGGAAGCCGACCCGGAACACGGGATTCAGGGCCGTCGCCGGATCCTGGAACACATAACCGATCCCGCTGCCGCGCAGCGTCCGCAATTCCCGCCGCGTCATCGCCAGCGTATCGACACCCCGGAAGCGGATCGCGCCCGACGGGTAGGAGACCGGCGGCGAGGGGATCAGCCGGGCCAGGGAGAGGGCTGTCACGCTCTTGCCGCACCCGCTCTCACCAACGAGCGCGACGGTCTCATGTTCGGCAATGGAGAAACTCACATCGCGCACGACATCCACACGACCGCCCTCGGTGTGGAAGCCGATGGTCAGCTCCCGCACATCCAGGACCGGCAAACGGGCGACATCCCCGGCCGGCCGCGGACCGGCTTCAGCATGGCTGGCAGGTGCTTTCAGAATCCCCCCTGTCACCGGCCGCCTGGTCGCGATCGGCTGGTTTCACCCGGCGACCGCCCCGCGGCTTGAACCGCCAGTCGATTCCCCGCCGATCCAGCCACGCCTCCAGTGCCGCCGCCGTCTTGAAACGCATCTTGTAGGGCTCGGTCGCACCGTGGAACTCGCAATCGGTATCGCCGATGCCGTGCTGGCGGCAGATATCCGGGCGGGTCTCGTAACCGGTGCAGCGATGATCCTCGCCAAGCTGTTCGCAGGGCGTCTCGAACTCGATGAACCACCCGCCGCCATGGTCGATGAAGACGTTCACATGACGGTGCAAAAGATACCAGCGCAGGTAATCGTAGTCGCGCTTGGATGTGGGCGTGTCGATCTGCGTGGCCACATAGCGGCAGCACCGCGCGCCACAGTCCTCGCACGAGACCGCCGGGGCCTCTTTTTCTTGCCGCGTCGTAGCCATCCGCCTACTCCCGCCGACCAAGAAGGTCCTTGACGTACTGAGCCCGCGCGAAGCCGCGGCCTGCGCCCTCGGCAGGCTCGGCCAGGCTGCCGCGGAAATCCGCGATGCAGCCGAAATCGTGACGATCCATCCACGCGCTCATCCCCTTGAGGATGTCGCCGATCACGCCCGCGCCGGCAGGCGTGTAGAGCGCCGAGCAAACCTGCACCGCGTTCGCCCCCGCCAGCAGCCCCTTGATCGCGCCTTCGGCCCCGTGCACACCCGTGGTCATCGCGATATCGCAGGGGATCAGGCCGCGCAGCAAGGCGATCCAGCGCACCGGTAGCCCGCTGTCCTCGGCATGCGACAGGTTGATCCCCGACTTGAGCTTGAGTTTCTCGATGTCGATCTCAGGCTGGAAGAACCGGTTGAACATCACCACGGCCTGCACATCCAGCGCCGTCAGCCGCTTGATGAAATTCGCGAGCGAGGTGTAGTGCGGCCCGATCTTGACCGCCACCGGGATCCGCAGTTCGCCAGAGACTCCGGCCACCAGGTTCAGATGGCGCTGCTCGACGGCGGCGGCATCCTCGGCGGGATCATGCGGGATGTCATACACATTGAGTTCCAGCGCATCCGCGCCCGCCTGCTCGATCTTCCTGGCATACGAGATCCAGTGGTCCCGCGTCGTGCAGTTCAGGCTGGCGATAACGGGAATCCGCAGCAGGGCTTTGGCCTGCCGGATGGTGTCGAGGTACTTCTCCGGCCCGATCTGCATCGGATAATCCGCCCGGATGTAATCATAAGCCTCAGGATTATCCTGGGTTTCGAGCACGGCGACCATATCGCTGACCTCCGCGCGAACCTGCTCCTCGAAGATCGAGCCCAGCACCACCGCGCCAGCTCCAGCATCCTCAAGCGACTTCAACTTCCGAACGGTCCCGGTGATGGTCGAACTTCCCGCCATCAGCGGGCTGACCAGCTTTAATCCCATGTATGTCGTACTCAGATCCGTCATCGCGACCTCTTTTCCATAAACAAAAACGCCCCGCAAACCGTCCGGTTTGCGGGGTCTGAAAACTGGAGGCGCGAACCGGAATCGGACCGGTATACACGGTTTTGCAGACCGTTGCCTAACCACTCGGCCATCGCGCCTATTCAATCACGAAACACCTGCAAACAGGGAAACGCCTATTTTGCAGCGGCTTTCGCCGCCACCTTCTGACGTTTTTCCTGCCGTGCACGGCGCTTGCGTTTGGCTCTTACTCTTAGTTGCTGTCCCATAGTTCCGGCAAGTCTTATCATCACCGGGCTACATTTGTCAAACGCGATATTGGTTTTCGATGAAATATATGACGCGACCGTCCGGCGCCGTTCATTTTTTTTCTCGGACGGCTTGACTTCATGCACCGCCTTTCGTTAGTATGGCAACCGTGATTGTTGAACGCAGATCGAATTCGGAAAGGAATCGCATCATGAAGAACATCAGGTTGGGACTCGCGACGCTACTGACGGTTGCCCTGGCGACCATGGCAAGTGCACAGAATATCCTGGATCCGGCATTTCGTGTCATCAAGGTCAACGGGGAATGCGAGATCGGCATCCCGGGCCAGGACGGTTTGCTGGCAGCCGAGGAATCCAAGGCCTATCCGTATGGAAGCACGATCCGTACCGGGGCCCGTTCCAGCTTGGTCATCGTGCTTTCGGAAGGCAACGTAGTCCGGGTTCTTGCCAATGCCAATCTGGTCATGGATGAGAGTTCCAGCGACTCGAAGATCAAGAATGTCCGACTGAACGACGGTGAAGTGGAGGTGGAACTCAATGCGGACTTCCATCAGGGCGGCAACAAGCTCAATGTGGAAACCGCCACGGCCGTCTGCGGTGCCGTCGGAACGCATTTCCGTGTTGCCTCCCGCATGGAGCAGGATCTGCGGATCGTGATCATCCGCGTGATCAAGGGCATCGTCAAGGCTTACGGCGACAAATTCGAGGCACTCGAACTCGACGCTAACGACTGGCTTTCGCTCCTGAGCCCGGGCGACCGCTCGTTCCTGCGCCTGCAGAACATGAAGGGCGAGTTCAATATCCGGATCAAGGACCAGACTATGAACGATAAGGATATTCCCACGAAGGAAGGCAATGTCCTGAAGATCTGGCAGCGGCTCATCCCCGAGACCAATGAGCGCGTCATCACCTTCCAGCTTACCGCCCCGGACGGCAGCATCATCGAGGAGGTCGTTGTCACGATCGGTGGTGGACAGGATGCAGCCGGCGCAGAGCGCGAGGGCCCCTGGACCAAGCAGGAAATCCCCACCGGCAAAGAAAATGGAAACCCGCTGCCGCCCGACGATTTCATGAAGGACCTGATCGACCGGCTCCTGAATGAGGAGAACGTCGAGTTCATTCCTGAAAACCGCCCGCCGAGCCCGCCTTCGCCGACCCCGGTCGGCAGGCGGTAGCCGGTCGCCTGTAGAGTAACCCACCCAGGATGCATCCCGATACCCTCGGGATGCATCCGTTTTATGGAAAGACATATCGCCATGCTGATCACCAAATTCAACAAGCTCATCCATAACAAGATCATCTGGGCCGCCTTCGCGATCCTGGTAAGCCTCTCCATGGTAGGATTGTTCGCACCGACATCGGGCGGCGGCGGCCAGCCGGACAATGCAGTCGGCACCCTTTTCGGCGAGCCGGTCTCGCACGAGGAGCTTGCTCGTATCCGCCGCTGCATGCTGGCATTCCAGCCCCCGCGCGGTAATGGTGAGGAGCAGCAGAAGATGATCCAGGATGAGGCTTGGCGACGGCTGGCTGTCCGCCGCTACGCGACGCGGCTCGGCGTCCGTGTCTCGAACCAGGAGATCGGCGAGGCGATCGCCCGAGATCCGTCCTTCGCCGTCAACGGCGTGTTCAACCGGCAGCGCTACCAGCAGCTGGTCGAACAGCAGATCGGCGTCCCGATGGGATTGTTCGAGGACTATCTTCGCGATGAACTGCTGCTGCAGAAGATGCAGGCACTGGTCGGCACCAGCATCTGGATCGCCCCGCACGAGCTGCAGGAGAATGTATCCCGCTACACAGACCGTTTCACGGTCAATGTGATCGAATTGTCCGCGACCAATCTCGTCAACGACGTCACCGCTTCCGACGCCCAGGTGCGCGACTTCTACGACCGGAATCCACCCCTTTTCAACACCCCGGAACTGCGCAGCGTCTACTATGTCGAATGGCCCGTGCAGGAGATCGCCAAGACGGTCAATGTATCGGAGACGCAGATCCAGGACGCCTATGACCGTGATATCGAAAGCTACAGCGTGACAGACACCAACACCATGGCCGTGTCGTACACCCCGCTGGAAGAGGTGGCGGATGAACTGCGCGCCAAGATCGCCAACCGGGAAGCACTCGGTATAGCTGGCGAATATGCCATGCAGTTCCGTGATGACCTGCGCATGCGCAAAGCGGCCGATCCGGTCTCCATCCATAGCTTGGCCGAGGCCCGCGGCATGAACGTGCATACCAGTGAACTCTTCAGCGCCATCGCCCCCGTGACCGGAACCAGTGCCGGAACCGCGTTCAACAAGGCTGCATTCAAGCTGGATCCGCAGGACCCTGCCAACACGTACAGTTCAGCCGTGATCGGTGACGATGCCGTCTACCTGCTGGCATGGCACACGAACCGCCCCGCCGTGCTGCAACCGTTCGAGGACGTCAAGGATACCGCCACCGGGCTGGCGACCGAGCAGGCACGGCAGGAGGCGTTCACCACCCGGGTCGCCGAGATTCGCCGGAAATTCGAGGACGCGCGCAAGGAGAAGACCGATTTCGCCACGGCGGCAAGCGCATTGAAGCTGGAAGTCGTAACGGTCGGCCCGTTCTCGGTCTACGATGCCGATCCGGAAAAAATTCCGTTCTTTTCGGATATCGCCCCGGCGGTGCTCCCGCTGGCCACCGGCGAACTCGCGGAGCCGGTGAAGACAGCCGAAAACACGCTGATTGTGTATCTGGCGGCCCGCGAACCCGGAAACCCGTCAGAGGCCGATTCGCTCAAGCCGGAAATCACACGAATGCTCCAATCCAGCCGGATGCGCATGCACTTTGCGGCCTGGTCGGAAGAGCTGATGGCCAAGGCCAAGGATAACAAGGGCAAGGAAGAGCCAGCAGCCAACTAGGCGGCTGGCGGAATCCTCTCCTCAGTCATGAATGATCTCAGCCCCGCTTCTGCGAATCGGCCTTGGGCTTGCGAGCAGCCAGCAGCCGCGAGATCACCGAACTGAAGAAAGTCATCTCGAACGGCTTGGTCAGGAAATCATCGATCCCGAGCGACTTGCACTCTTCCAGGCGCTCCCGTGTCGGAAAGCCGGAAACCACGATCAGCGGCGTATCCGGGCGGATTTCACGAATCCGGCGTACCAGGGCCATGCCGTTGGGTTCCCCCGGCATGTTCAGGTCGGTCATGATCACATCCACCGTTTCCCGAGCGATCAAGGCGAGCCCTTCGGGCCCGTTCTCCGCTGTCAGCAGTTCATACCCCATCCGATCGACCACTGACTTGAAATAATCCCTCACCCCGCCATCATCTTCGATCAAGATCAACTTAATCATTGCTCGATTCCTTTCACAGAGGAAGACCAACCGACCACCGTGGACGGGCCACTCGGCGACAAGATCCACCGTGCATGGAGCTTTGCCTGTTATGAGCCGGACCGCAAGAAAAAAATGTATCATCGCGTCCGCACTGGTATTTTATGATATATTGACTAGAATGCGGGCTTGATTTGTGTGCCGCTAATGTTTAAACACATCGGCATGGCGAAGGTAGGTTAACAACGCGATTCTAGCCAGGTCGCCCAATATGTTTCGTTTCCAAGCGAGAGGCAGGCTCAACATGTCTATCCGTACCACCCTAATCGAACGGGAAGCCCGGCTGCTGGCCCCGTATGCCTCCAGCAGTGCCAGCTCGGCCGGGCGGCACTATCCGGAGCCGGAGCACCCGGCCCGCTGCGGGTTCCAGCGCGACCGCGACCGCGTCATCCACAGCCGCTGCTTCCGCCGCCTGGAATACAAGACCCAGGTGTTCACTCGCAGCACCTGCGACCACTACCGCACACGCCTGACCCACAGTGTCGAGGTGGCCGCCGTCGCCCGCACGCTCGCGAGGGTCTTCGCCGCCAACGAGGACCTTACCGAGGCGATCGCCCTCGCCCACGACATCGGCCATACGCCCTTCGGCCACGCTGGCGAGCACGAGATGAACCGGCTGATGGAAGGCGCCGGGGGGTTCGATCACAACCGCCAGAGCCTGCGCTGGGTGGAGCTGCTGGACATCCAGTATCCTGACTTCCCTGGATTGAACCTGACCTGGGAGGTGCGCGCCGGACTGATGAAACACGATGCCGCCACGCCCGGCACCCTGCTCGACGGCCTGCCGGTCGGCCCGCACCAGTCCATCGAGGCCCAGATTGCCGATATCGCCGACGACATCACCTACTACGCCCACGATACCGACGATGCACTCCTCGCCCGCATCCTCACCGAGGAACTGCTCGAGACACAGGAACTCTGGCGGCTGGCCTCGGAACGTACCGCCGCCCGCTACAGCGGCCTCGAGCGCGGCGCGCGCCTGCGCATCACGATCCGCAACCTGCTCGATCTCCAGATCGAGAACATCATCGAGACCACCCTTGCCAACCTCGAGCGCCTGAAACCCGCCTCTGTGCGGGAACTGATGGAGCTGCCGGAGCCGGTCGTTCGCTTCAGCGACCAGATGGCCCGCCAGGCCAGGGCCTACCGTGACTTCATGTATGCCCACGTCTACTTCAGCCAGGCCATCAAGAACCAGGCGGAAATCGCCACCACCATGCTGCGCCACTTGTTCGAATGCTACTGCACCTATCCCGACCGCATGGGCAGCAAGGCACAATCCAGGCTTGCCGAAGACGGACTCAAACGCACGGTCTGCGACTACCTTTCCGGCTTTACCGACAAATACATCTTCCAGGAGCACGCCCGCTACTTCCGCTGAGATAACTTGGCACGTCGAGTCAGGCTAACCTGTTTCTTCACCCTTATTTCACACCATGCGGTTAACGAGAACGGCGACGAGAACGGTTAACGATGCTCCGGCTCCGCAGGCTCGCGAGCCGCTGCGCACGAGAATGTAAATGGAGAAGCCCTCGTAGTCCGTTCTCGTCGCCGTTCTCGTTCACCGTTCCCCCATAAAGTTACCAAGCCCAACACCAACATCCAACGCTCAATAAACACCGGCTGCCCATTTTGCTGTCCTTTTTGCTCGCACCCAGCCCGCGCTTTGGCTACCTTTGCCCAGAGATTCAAAAAACCAACGAACCCGCGAGGACCGCATGATTGATGTATCCGTTATCGCCCCAGTCTACAACGAGGAGGAGAATGTCGACCTGCTCTGCGAGGCGCTCTTCTCGGCCCTGGCCAAGCTCGACCGCACCTACGAGGTCGTGCTCGTGGATGACGGCAGTAGCGACTCCACCTGGCCGAAACTCAAGGCCAACGCCGATAAATACAAGCACCTGACCGTCCTGCGGCTGCGCCGCAACTTCGGCCAGACCGCCGCCATGAGCGCCGGTTTCCACGCCTCGCGCGGCAAGGTGGTGGTCACGATCGATGCCGACCTCCAGAACGACCCGGAAGACATCCCGAAGCTGCTCGCGCGCATCGACGCCGGGGCGGATGTCGTCAGCGGCTGGCGCAAGGACCGCAAAGACACGTTCATCAACCGCCGCCTGCCCTCGATCCTCGCCAACGCCCTGATCAGCAAGATCACTGGCGTGTTCCTGCACGATTACGGCTGCACCCTGAAGGCCTACCGCCGCGAGGTCGTCGAACGCCTGCACCTCTACGGCGAGATGCACCGCTTCATCCCCGCGCTGGCAAGCTGGATCGGGGCCGAACTCGAGGAGGTCCCCGTGAACCACCGCGAACGCCGCTTCGGCAAGTCGAAATACGGGATCAGCCGCACCTTCCGTGTGGTGCTCGACCTGATGACCGTCAAATTCCTGCTGCGCTACAGCACCCACCCCATCCAGATGTTCGGCAAGGTTGGCGCCTTCTTCGGCGTGCCCGGCTTCCTGGTGCTCTCGATCCTGGTGTGCGGGCACATCGCCTACTTCTTCGGCGGGGGTCCGATCTCCGCCGAGCTGGTGGACATGTCGAAACGCCCCATGTGGGTGATAACCCCCTTCATGCTGATCCTCTTCTTCATGCAGTTCCTAAGCATGGGACTGCTGGCCGAGATCCAGATCCGCACCTACCATGAGTCGCAGGACAAGCCGATCTACGTGCTGAAAGAGAAATACAGCGGCCAGGCCTGATGAACGCATCCTTCACCCCGACAACACCCGAGGATATTCCGGCCAGCGCTCTGGCGGCCGGGCTCGCCATCTTCGTGATCCTGTGCGCCGGGCTGGCCCTGGACATCCGGCTGCTGCGCAGATGGCGGCGCGACGGCATCCCGGCACCGGAGCATGCCGACCGGCTGCTCGCGCGCCACTGGCACTGGCGCGACGCCCTCTGGCTGACGCTGGTGATGGCGGTCTTCCTCGCCGCCCTGGCGCTGGCGGGCACGGTGATGGAATCCGCGATAAAGGCCCTCGCACCGGACAACGTACACGCCCTGATCATCCTGCAGAACCTGGCCACCCAGGCCCTCGCGCTCGGACTGGTACTGCATCTCCAGCACCGTAGCGGTGCCACACTGGCCGAAAGCCTCGGCGGAGCCACCCCTGTACCGATCATTACACGCCTGCGCCAGGCGGGCGTCTTCTACCTGGCGGCCATGCCGATTATCGCAGCCACCGCCTTGATCTCGAACACCTTTTTCGCCTTCTCCGGCATCCCGGTGCAACCCCAGCCCGTGCTTAGCGGCTTTATCGACACCACCGCCCCGCTCTGGTTCAAGGGCTGGCTGATCCTCACCGCCGTTGCCGCCGCCCCGCTGGTCGAGGAAGTCGTCTTCCGCGGCGTCTTCTTCCCCGCCCTGGCCCGCCACCACGGCATCCCCCCCGCCGTCGCGCTGGTCTCGCTGCTGTTCGCCTTCATCCACGGGCACCCGCCCTCCGTCCTGCCACTCTTCGTCGTGGGCACGACCCTCGCCACCGCCTACCTCTACACCGGCTCGCTGCTCGTCCCCATCTTTATCCACGCGACATTCAACACCGTGAACCTCGCCGCCCTGCTGCTTTCGGGGATCACGTATACCCCCTGAGGAGACCCACATGGCACAAGACTGGGATATCAAGTCACGCAGCGAAGCCTGCACCGCCTGTTCCACCGCCTTCGAGGATGGACAATCCTACCTCTCCGCCCTGCTCTTCGGCGAGAACGGCTACGAGCGCGCCGACTTCTGCGAAGGCTGCTGGCAGCAGAGTGAGGCGGTACTCTCGCCCTATAGCTCGTGGCAGGGGATCTACCGCAAACCCTCAGCCACCGGCAATAACGACCCGCTGAAAAAAGAGACCGCCGAATCGCTGCTGCGCAAGCTGATCGAGGACGAGGATCCGCAGAACGAGGGCGTGATCTATATCCTGGCGGTCATGCTCGAGCGCAAGAAGATCCTCGTCGAGAAGGATGTCACCGTCGATGATCTCGGCACCGTCCACCGCGTCTACGAGCACCGCCAGACCGGCGAGACCTTCCTGATCCTCGACCCCCAGCTCAAGCTCGACGC
>JAIFLS010000138.1 GCA_020048935.1 bacterium
GTCAGCTTCCCAAGCTGAACGTCGCGAGTTCGATCCTCGTCTCCTGCTCCACTTTCTAACAGGCCCCGACCGCCATCTCGGCACCCCGTAGACGCGTTGCAGGTCGTAAAAGATTCCACTTCCCGTTAAACCCGCGTTGCAAAATAAGGGGGTCATCAATTCAGCGACCCCGTTGCATTGGGGAATGCAGCAGAACCCGCTCGGCATCCACGAGTGAGCATCAAACCACAAGATCCAGCACCGGTATACGGATACGGCGTCATCGGGTTTGCGCCCTTGAGCAGGTGCTGCCGCCTCCAGCAGGGCGTATTGCGTTCCGAACAATCTTGAAATTGGATGAGGTGTTCTATAGCATGGTTTTTTTTCTGATGTCATGGAGCTGCCTTATGAATTGTTTCGCCAAACTCACGATCCTTGCCTGGCTGTTGCTTATAGCCTCGCCCGTGACTGGGCAGGTGCTGCGGTCGGCGAGCGAGCCGGATTACCCGCCGCTTTCGTTTGTCGGCCCGAATGGCGATGTCGACGGTTTCGCCGTTGAGTTGTTAAAAGCGGTCGTTGAGCGAATGGGGCGCGAGGTTGTCTTCAAGGCGGCACCCTGGGCTCAACTGAAGGATGAACTGGCCGCAGGCGAACTGGATGTCCTTCCGCTGGTCGGGCGTACACCCGAGCGGGAAGCGGTCTACGACTTTACGATTCCCTACCTGACGCTTCACGGGGCACTGTTCGTGCGTGAAGACGATACGCGAATCAGAGGGCTTGGCGACTTGCCGGGCAAGCGGATTGCTGTCATGAAGGGGGATAACGCGGAAGAATTCGTGTTGCGCAATAAACTTTCAGACGATGTGGTGGGTACCACGACCTTTGAGCAGGCCTTCAGGATGTTGTCAAACGGCGAGGCCGATGCCGTGATCGCGCAGAAGCTGATGGGGGTTTCCCTGCTTGGAAGCCTCGGCATCCGGAATGTGCGGGTTGTGGGCAAGCCAACCGAAGAATTCAAACAGGATTTCTGCTTTGCCGTTGAGGAGGGGAAAAAGGATCTGCTTGCGGTTCTGAATGAAGGTCTGGCCCTGGCCGTTGCCGACGGAGCCCTGCAACAGATCAAGCGGAAATGGCTGGTAACGGCTGAATACGACACAGCCGTCTCCCGCGTTCTGCTGTATGTCAGCGACCAGGCCTATCCCCCTTATGAGTTCCTCGACAAAAACGGAACTCCCACCGGCTTCAATATTGAACTGGCGAAGGTGCTTGCACGGGAGATCGGCGTTGATATCGATTTTGAACTGTTGCCGTGGAGCGAGGTCCGGCGCAGGGCAGGCGCGGGGGCGCTGGATATCTCGGCCATGCTCTATTCGAAGGAACGTGAACGGACGATGGAATTTTCGGTGCCTGTCGCGTATTCCGCACAGGCGGTATTTGCCGGAAAAAACTCGCCGCCCTGGCCGGGGGTGGAGGGTTTGAAAAATGTGCGGCTTTCGGTTCAGGACGGCGATTTGTCGCATGACTGGCTGGTGGAGAAGGGCATCACTAACCGCTTGACCGTTACCTCCTCGCCGCAGGAGGCACTCGGGCTGCTGGCCGAAGGTAAGGTTGACTTCTCGCTCGGGGCACAAGTCCAGTGCGGGGTCCTGATCCAGCAAAATGGCTGGGATGATCTGGTTGCCGTCGAGCCGAAGCTCTTTGTCACCGACTACTGCTTCGCCGTTCCCCACGGGCAGCGGGCACTGCTCGCCCAGATCAATGCCGGCCTTCTCAACCTCAAGAACACCGGCGAGTATCGCCGTATCTACAACGAATGGCTTGCGCCCTATGACCCGGTAATGAACTGGCGACGGATCCGGGATATGCTTCTAGTCGCGGCGGCGATTATATTGCTGCTCGCCGGACTGGCGGCGGTCTGGATTTCAAGCCTTCGGAAACTTGTGCAGAAAAGAACCACAGCACTGCGCGAAAGCGAGGAGCATCTCGCTTCCACTCTGCGTTCGATCGGCGATGGTGTGATTGCCTGCGATGCCATGGGGAACGTGACGAGCCTTAACCGTGCGTCCGAGGTGCTAACCGGTTGGACTACCGCCGAAGCTGTCGGACAAGCCGTTTCGATGGTCTTCCGGATTGTTCGTGCCGATTCGCGTGCAACGGTTTTGAATCCGGTGTACAAGGTCTTGCACGAGGGGATCACAGTTGGCTTGGCCAATCATACGGTCTTGATTGCCAAGGATGGCACCGAATACCAGATCGCCGACAGTTGCGCCCCGATCCGTGGCGAATCGGGTGATGTGAAAGGCGCGGTGCTGGTTTTTCGCGATGTGACCGAGGAGTACCGGCAGCGGGAGGCTTTGCGGAAGAGCGAGACGGTTCTCAGGGACATTATGGAATCCACGCTCTCTGGTTACTGGGACTGGAATTTGGTGGAGAACGTCGAATACCTCAGTCCGACCTTCAAGCGGATGTTCGGTTATGAAGATCACGAAATGGAGAGTTCGCCCGAGGCCTGGCAGAAGATCGTTTTTCAAGAGGATTTACCCGGAGTGTTTGAGTGTTTTGATCGGCACGTCAAGAGCCACGGACGCGAACCTTTCTACAACGAGATTCGCTATCGGCACAAGGACGGTTCCGTCGTCTGTGTCATCTGCGCAGGTCGGGTCATCGAATGGGCCGAGGACGGCGCACCGAGCCGCATGGTTGGTTGCCATATCGACATTACCGAGCGGAAACGGACCGAAGATGAGTTGATCAAGTTTCGTCGAGCAGTCGAGCAGAGTGCCTCCTGTATTGTAATTACCGACTTAGACGGTTACATCCAGTATGCCAATCCGGCCGTTTGTCAAAGCACCGGGTATCCTGCGGAAGAGTTGATCGGGCAGAATCCGCGGATTTTGAACTCAGGTGCATTGTCGGCTGAGGTATACAAGGATCTATGGGACACCATTACGGCCGGCGGCGAATGGCACGGTGAGTTTCATAACAAGCGCAAGGATGGCAGCCTGTACTGGGAAACAGCCCATATTTCGCCCATCCGAGACGCGGCCGGAGTGATCACGAACTTTTTGGCCATCAAGGAGGATATCACCAGTCGGAAATGGCGGAGTGAGGCTCTGCATGCGACAGCCGCCGTTCTGGAAATTCTTAACAAGCCGGGCGACCTGAAGGCGAGTCTTCAGGATATCCTTGCCATCGTGAAGCCATTGGCAGGGGTTGCGGCGGCCGGGATTCGCCTGCAAGAGGGGGCCGATTTCCCTTATTGCGTCCAGGAAGGGTTTTCAGAAGAGTTCATGCAGATTGAAAATACCTTGATTGATCGCGATGAAAAGGGGGTCGCTTGCCTGGATCAGGATGGTAACGTCTGCCTGCAATGTACCTGCGGCCTGGTTATCTCCGGCAAGACGAACCCGGCCAGCACGCTTTTCTCCGAAGGGGGGAGTTTCTGGACAAATAATTCCTACACCTTGCTTGAGATGCCGCCCGAGCAGGATCCCCGGTTGCATCCACGCAATAATTGCATCTATCAGGGGTATGCGTCTGTGGCGATTGTGCCGATCAAGGTTGATAATAGAGTTGTGGGCACGATGCAATTCAATGATCAGCGTACGAACTGTTTCGATCTGCAAATGATTGAAATGCTGGAAGGGATTAGTGCGCATATCGGTGAGGCGCTGATACGACGGAAAGCCGAGCACGCACTGCTCGAGACCAATCGGGCATTGGAAGCGGCCACGGCCCATGCCAATCAGATGGCCCTGCAGGCGGAGCTTGCCAGCATGGCAAAGTCCGAATTCCTGGCGAATATGAGCCACGAGATCCGCACGCCCATGAACGGGGTGATCGGGATGACCGAACTGCTGCTGGATACCCCGTTGACGGGCGACCAGCGGCGCTATGCCGAGATCGTGCAGCATAGCGGTGAAGTCCTTTTGAAGGTCATCAACGATATCCTGGATTTCTCGAAAATCGAGGCAGGCAAGCTTGAGCTGGAGACGGTCGATTTCAATGTGCGTGGTATGCTCAAGGCGCTTGCCGGCATGTTGCGAGTCAAGGCCGATGAGAAAGGGGTGGCGCTTAAATGCGTGATTGATTCTGCCGTGCCGGACATCGTTGCCGGAGATGCCGTACGCTTGCGCCAGATTCTGGTTAATCTGGTCGGCAACGCAATCAAGTTCACCGAACAAGGGGAAGTGGTCGTGCGGGTTGCAAAAACCAGTCAGCCAGGTCAGTCTGGTCAATCAGGTCAAAAAACGCCCTCTGCTGCCCCCGCCACTTGGCTGCGTTTTTCCGTGACCGACACCGGCATTGGCATACCGGAGGATAAGCAGGATCGCTTGTTCCAGCAGTTCAGTCAGGTGGATGGGTCGATGACGCGGAAACATGGCGGAACGGGTTTGGGACTGGCGATTTCCAAGCAGTTGGTGGAGCTGATGGGCGGCGAGATCGGGGTGGAGACGGAAGCGGGGAAGGGATCTGAATTCTGGTTTACGGTGTCGTTGAAGGTGGCATCCGCTGTAACGGCGTCGGAAACAAATGAAGAAGACAGCCTGGAGGCATCTTTGACGACCGGTGTCTTTGGCTCGCGCGACGCGCAGATCCTTCTGGCGGAGGATGATGCGACCAACCGCGCGGTGGCACTGGGGATTTTGAAGAAACTGGGCATCAGCAATGTTGATTTGGCCGCTGACGGGAACGAGGTGCTCGAGGCCTTGTCGCGCAAGCCCTACGACCTGGTTCTCATGGACGCCCAGATGCCCGAGATGGATGGCTTGACCGCGACAAGGCAAATCCGCGATTTGAAAGTCGAGAGTCGAGAGTCGAAAGTGGACATGGGCAACGACGAACGAAACACCAAGCACCACGAACGCATCCCCATCATCGCTATGACGGCGCATGCGATGCAGGGTGATCGGGCGAGATGTCTGGAAGCGGGGATGGACGACTACGTGACCAAGCCGACTTCCGCCAAAGCACTGGCCGCCGTGCTGGCGCGTTGGCTGCCGGGATGCGGTAGGCAGAAGACGGAAGACCAAAGACAGAAGACGGAAGATGTTTCCATACCGGCGAAGCCGGGTGATCAGTCTTCAGTCTTTGGTCTTCAGTCTTCCGTCTCTCCCCAAGCGTCTGTAGTCTCTCCTGTGGTCTGGGACCGGGCGGGGATGCTGGACCGGATCATGGGGGACACGGATCTGGTCTGTGTGCTGATCGAGGGGTTTCTGGATGACATGCCGAAACAGATCATGTTGCTGCGGGAGGCCTTGGCCGTGGGGGATGCGTCAACCGTCGAGCGTCAGGCGCACAAGATCAAGGGGGCGGCGGCCAATATGGGGTGCGAGGTGATGCGGGGCCTGGCGCTTGAACTGGAACAGCGGGCCAAACAGGGGGGATTGGACGAAGTGGAATCGCACCTGGAGGCATTGGATGCGGCCTTTTATCAAGTCCGTCAGGCGGTTGCGGATGAGCCGGCTTAGCCGACTCGCGGGCTTTACCTATAACTTCAATTCATTTTAACGCCCCCACAACCAACATCCACCGCCCAACAATCCAAGGAAAGGCTCCCAAACTTGGGCGTTGGATGTTGGGCGTTGGTTGTTGGATGTTCGATTCTATTCTTCTTCAGTTACCAATCTGTTTTTGTTGTCGGGGGATTTTAGTCTGCTTGGAATCGCATTTTCCTGGCGTGTATTTGCAGGGCGATGAAATCCCTTGTCCTGTAAACCGGCTTTGGTTATCTTAGCTAGACGAAGGGAATATACGTTATGAAAGCACTGATTGCAGAAGATGATTTGACCAGCCGATTGCTGTTGCAGGAATTGCTCAAGGATTTCGGGACCGCGCATGTGGCGGTTCAGGGGTGGGAGGCCGTTGAGGCAGTCCGCCGCGCCCTGGAGGAGGAGGAACCCTACGAGCTGATCTGTCTGGATATCATGATGCCGGAAATGGATGGGCAGGAGGCCCTGAAGCAGATCCGGAAGCTTGAAAAGGAATTCGAGCTGCCGCTTGAGCAGGCCGCCAAAATCATCATGACGACGGCATTGAGTGATATCAAGAACGTGTCCAAGGCATATTACAGTATCTGTGACGGTTATCTGACAAAACCAATACACAAGGCCGTTTTCCTTGCGGAAATACACCGGCTCGGTTTTGCCGATTGATGCCTGTTTCCAGGTTAGCCCCGGCCCGGGGGCGGCCCGGATGATGCAGGGTGAGACTTTTGAATGGAGCCAAAACAGTGAAGTTGCAGGTGAGATTATGCGTATATTGGTTGCAGACGACGACCCGACAACCCGTTTCATGCTCGGGGCGGTTCTGACGAAAGCGGGCTACACGGTCCAGGAGGCCGTGGATGGCGCAGGGGCCTGGGACATTCTGCAAACGCCTGATGCCCCCCGCCTGGTCATTCTGGATTGGGTGATGCCCCGGATGGATGGGATCGATGTGTTGCGGCATACCCGGGCGGCACCCCTCGAACTGCAACCGTATATCCTCATGGTAACAGGCAAGACGGATAAACGGGAAATTATTATCGGGCTGGATTCCGGTGCCAATGATTATGTGATGAAGCCGTTTGATTCGGATGAACTCCTGACACGGGTGGCGGTGGGGCGGCGCATGGTGGACGTGCAGCAGAAATTGCTGGACAAGAACAACGAACTCTCGCAGGCGCTTTCCGAGATTCGGACGCTGCGCGGTATCATTCCCATCTGTGCCAGTTGCAAAAGCATACGCGATGACCAGGGATACTGGAATCAAGTCGAGGTTTATGTGCGGGACCATAGCGATGCCGAGTTCAGCCACGGTCTCTGCCCGGTATGCATGAAGAAGTATTATCCGGATGTGTATGACGATTACTGTCGCGAGCTGGGGGAAGCGAATGAATCGGGCGGTAAAGATTGCTGATGACGAGTCGTGGGTGGCGGGGAAGGCGCGTGTTCTCTGTGTTGATGATGAGCCTTCCGTGCGCAAGGTAGTGGCATTGAGCTTGCGGCATGATTATCAGGTGGAGGTTGTCGCCAGCGGGGAGGATGGACTTGCCGCGCTTGCGGACAGGGGACCGTTTGCGGCTGTGGTTTCCGATTTGTATATGCCGGGCATGGGGGGGGTGGCGTTTCTCGGGCATGTGCGGAAGCATGCGCCTGACACCATTTGCATACTCTTGACGGGGGCGAAGGATGTCGCTAGCGCTGCCGACGCCGTGAATGCGGGAGGGGTTTTCCGGTACCTGACGAAGCCCTGTTCACCGGCCGAGATCCGTAAGGCCGTGGGGGCGGCGGTTGCACAGTATGACAACAACCGTGCAGAACGGTACCAGCAGATTGATGCCTTGCTGAGCCGGACCCGTGAATTGATGACCAAAAACCGGCATCTCGAATGCCTGTATGAAATGTCCCGCGTGCTTGACCGGTTGGAACGGCATGACTGGCGGATATCCAATGCCCTGTTGCCGGTTTTCGCCAAAGCTGTTGATCGTCCATTCCCGCCCTGTGTTCATATTGCGATCGGCGATTGTATCGAGTCGACGGATGGTAACGGAATGATTACCGAGGAGGTCTTTAAGATCACGTCTGGTGAACAGGTGCGTGGAGAGGTTCGGATCGGCCGGCTTGTCTGCCAGCCCGCGTTGCGATTGACGGCGGATGAACGCAGCCTGTTGAACGATCTGGCTGATCGACTGGCCTCGCATATCGGGGTGTTGGACGCCATGCAGATTGCGAGAGACCGGCAGCGGCAGTTAATGCAGGCCGATAAGCTGGCAGCACTGGGGGTGATGGTGGCGGGCGTGGCGCATGAGATCAACAACCCGGTCAACAACATCATGCTCAACACCAGCCTGTTGCGCGATGCGCTTGCCGATGTGATGCCCGTTCTGGAGTCGCATTTCAAACAACAGGGAGGGGGCCTGCTGGGGGGGTTGCCTTATGATGAGATGAAGTCCCTGTTGCCTCGGATGCTTGATGACATGCTTGAAAGCTGCGAGCGGATCCGGTCCATTACGGGCGATCTGAGGGATGCCTCACCAGTGGATTACGAGAAGGTTCACGAGTCGATCCAAGCAAATGACGCCGTCAACCACGCGGTGCGGATGTGCGGTCATATGGATAGGCGTTTCCGGGAGCGGATTGAACTATCGCTGGCGGCGGGGCTTCCTGATGTCGCCTGTAGCTCTCGCCGCCTGGAGCAGGTGCTGATTAACCTGCTGCAGAATGCCTGGCAAGCGCTGCAGGGGCTTGAGGCGCGAATCTTTGTGGAGACGGCCCTGTCGCATGAGAGCGAAACCGTGGTTATTGCCATTCGCGACGAGGGCCCTGGAATGCCGCCCGACGTACTGGAGCGGATCAAGGATCCGTTCTTCACGACCCGCCGGGATAAGGGCGGGACCGGACTGGGTATTTTTATTGCGAATTCCATTGTCGAGGAGATGGGCGGCAGCTTGTCCTTTGAAAGCACGGAAGGCAAGGGGACGCTTGCCTGCGTACGCTTGCCGGCAAATTCAATTCCAGGTCTCCAGCAGAACCAGAGGGTAATGGGTGAAGGTTCAAAGTTATAAACAAGCCGACCACCCGGGGCTCCGGGCGAAAATGAATGGGTAACTTATCTGGATGGAAATCGGTAAACGAGAACGGCGACGAGAGCGGATTACGAGTAAAGGCATTCAATCGTTCAGCGTTCTCGTCGCCGTTCTCGTTCACCGAAAAGTGAGACAAAAAGGCCAAGTTATAGGCAAGCCAGCCACCCGGGGGTGGGCGAAAACGAATTGGTAACTGGGGAAAAATCGAAACGAACATCCAACAACCAACATCCAACAACCAACGCCCAAGTTGGGGAGCATTTCCTTGGATTGTTGGGCGTTGGATGTTGGATGTTGGGCGTTGAAATGAATTGAAGTTATAGGCAAAGAATGGATGTGATGACGACAGAGCATGGTATCCTGGTGGTGGATGACGAGCCCGCTACGCTGAGGGCTTGTGACATCGCCTTGCGGTCGGGCGGGCTGGGGCCGGTTCACGTCTGTGATGATCCGCATGCGGCGTTGCGGCTGGTGCAGGAGCAGGCCTTCGCGCTGGTGTTGCTTGATCTTTCGATGCCCGGCCTCTCAGGGGAAGCCGTGCTTGAACGTCTACGTCAGGATTTTCCGGAACTGCCGGTGATCATGATCACGGCCTACAACGACGCCGAAACCGCGATGCGCTGCATGCGGGCCGGGGCGTTCGATTACCTGGTAAAACCGCTGGACAAGGACCGGTTGCTGACGACCGTTCGGCGGGCACTGGAGGCGCGGGCGTTAACGGTCGAGAATCTGCGATTGAGAGACCAGTTGCTCGGGCAGGGTGATTTCGATGCAAAGGCGTTCCGTTCGATCGTGACGCAGGATGAAGGCATGCACGCGATCTTCCGGTATGCCAGCGCGATTGCCGCCAGTGCCGAACCGGTGCTGATCACCGGTGAGACCGGTGTCGGCAAGGATCTGATGGCCAAGGCCATTCACGCCTTGAGTGGGCGGAGCGGCCATTATGTGGCCTTGAATGCCGCTGGGTTGGAGGAACAGATGTTCAGCGATGTCCTGTTCGGTCACGCGAAAGGGGCTTTCACCGGTGCCGCCGGTTCCCGCGAAGGGTTGTTGCAGAAAGCCGCTGGAGGCACTATTTTCCTCGATGAGATCGGCGATGTGGCACTGCCGCTACAGAGTCGTCTGTTGCGGGTGATTGAAAGCGGCGAGTATTATGCCGGCGGGTCGGACCGGCTGCTGCGCTCGGATGCGCGTGTGGTGGTGGCGACCAATCGCGATGTCAACGAGCTTTGCGCCAGCGGACGGATGCGGCGCGATCTATTCTACCGGCTGGATGTGCATCATATTCACCTCCCGCCCCTACGCGAGCGCGGCGGGGATATCGGCATGCTCGCCAACGCCTTTGCCGAAGCGGCGGCTGCCGCGCTCCAGCGCCCCGTGCCCGACGTGTCGCCGGAGGCCATCCGCGTGCTGCAGCAGCATGACTGGCCCGGTAATATCCGCGAGCTCAAGGCGGTCATCACGGATGCGGTCAGTACGGCCGGTAATTCGGTCTCGCCAGCGTGGTTGGCGAGCAAATTAAAGCTCCGGCATGCTCACGGTGATGACACGCCTGCGGCCAGCGGTGCCGGGGACGAAGCGATGAAGACGATTCGCGAGGCAACCGAGGCCCTGGTTCAGCGTGCCATGCGCCACTCAAATGGAAACCAGAGCCAGGCCGCAAGGCTGCTCGGCATCTCGCAGCCAGCCCTCTCGAAACGCCTCAAAGGTATGCCTAAAGTTATATAGCAGGTTATGGGTTATAACTTTTGTTATGGCGCAGATTGGCTATAAATTGGCCATTTTGCCATAATTGGCTGCCAACGGACCTTTGCTCGGCTGGACAGGCAAGGGTCCCTGTCTGACTTTACCCCTCGCAATGGCAAGAGGTTCTGCGTTTGGCTCGCTTCTTGCTACATCAGTGGCGGCCCCATTTGTCGTGTAACCGTGAAACAGGGAATATCGCCATTGATCAAGAAAAATAAACCGCTTTTTATCCTGGTGGCGGAGGATGATCCGCAGTCGCGGCTTTCACTGGATGTCACCCTGCGCCGGGCGGGGCATCGGACGCTGTTGGCGGCGAGTGGGGATACGCTGCTTGAGACCATTGAGCGGATGCCGCTCGATCAGTTGGTTCGGGTTGAGATGCTGGTGACGGATGTCAATATGCCCGGAATCAAGGGCGGGGAATTGATACGGGCCCTGGATGCGCGCGGGCTTTGCCTGCCGGTGGTTGTGATTTCGGCCTATGGTACAGCCACGTTGTCAAACGAGTTTTCTAAAAGAGGAGCGATCCGCTTTCTGCAAAAACCGTTTCGTCCCGATGAGTTGGTTGAGGCGGTTGAGCAAACGTATGCAAACGTATGCGGAATCTCTGGCGACGAGTGCCGCTTGAGGGATGCATCAAGGTAACTAGTGAAAGGGTGCGTATGTCTGTGAGAGAGGAAAACACAGCCCAGCTAAGTGCGATGAGTGCACTGGCTGGCAAGTATCTGACCTTCAAGCTCGATGTCGAGGAGTTCGGCCTTGAGATCCTGAAGGTGCAGGAGATCATCAAGATGATGGATATCACGCGGGTGCCGCGGACGCCATCATTCGTGCGCGGGGTCCTGAACCTGCGCGGCAAGGTCATCCCAGTCATTGATCTGCGTCTCAAGTTCGAGATGGAGACGAAAGCGGGCACGGACCTGACCTGTATTATCGTGGTGACGGTCAAGCGCAGCAGTGGCTCGGTCGTGATGGGGATCATCGTGGACGAAGTCTCCGAAGTGCTGGATGTGGCTGGGTCGAGTATTGAGCCCCCGCCGCAGTTCGGTAGTTCGGTGGATACCGCGTTTATCCTGGGTATGGGCAAAGTCGGCGACCGGGTGGTTACGCTGATGGATGTGGACAAGGTGTTGTCGGGAGATGAAGTCGCCGCTGTGGCAAATGTTGGCTAAAAAACCGGTTATTGGCCCGATCCGTTTGATTTGACCGATCGAGCCGATCAGTAACACAAGAAAGAGGAGAGATCGAATATGAAATTATCTGCGAAAATAGGTGTTGGATTTGGATCGCTTATTGCGATTGCCGTCCTGCTGGGTGGGATCGCGGTCTACAATATGCTCAAAGTGAGCAGTATAGCGCGGCGCATGGTGGAGGCGGAGGTGCCGACGGTGGCGGTGGCCAACAATGTTGAACGCTTCTCGCTCAGCACGATGTATGAGTTCCGTGGTTATCAGTTTACGGAACAAGTTGCCTACAAGGAGCGCGGGGAAAAGAATATTGCAGAGGTCTATGACTACGCAGAGAAGGCGATCAAGCTCGGTAATGAAAAGAAAATTCCCGAATTGGTGACGGCGGCGACTGACGCGCTCAAGAAAGCCAAGGAGTATGGTGATTTAGCCGCGCAGACGGATCGTCTGATCCAATCGCTCCAGGCGGAGCGGGTCAAGTTGGGAGCGGCTGGCGCAGGCGTGATCGATGAGGCGGATAAATTATTGCGTAGCCAGGAGGAATCGCTCAGGAAGGAAATCGCGGAAGGCTTAGCTGCCGCGCTCCTGGTGGAACGGGCGGATAAGATCACCCAGATTAACAATGTGATCGACTTGGCGAATATCATTCGACGCCTGAATTTCCAGGCGCAGTCGGAACGGAATCCGAAAATCATCGATGATGCCATGCCGAACTTCGAAAAGATGGATGCCATTCTCAAGCAAATCGAACCGACCCTTAGGCAGCCCGTGAATAAGCAGCAGTTGCAGGCGATTGCCGCCGGGGCGCATGCGTACAAGTCATCCTTGCAGGAGATGATCCGGCTATGGAAAGAGCAGAATGAAATCGGAGCCAAACGCGTGATTGTCGGGGGCGAAGTGCTCGATCAAGCGAAGAAGACTGCTGAATTCGGGATGAAGACGGTTGAGGGGGGGGCAGGCAATGCGGCTTCCTCGCTGGGGCTTGCATCCAACGTCATGATTGTGGGCCTCTTGATCGCAATCGTGGTTGGTATTGCCCTTTCAATTGTCATTACCCGCTCGATCGTCGGCCCGATCAGCAAGGTGATCGAAGGGCTGTCGTCAGGTGCGGAGCAGGTGACATCGGCCTCGGGCCAGGTGTCGAGCGCCAGCCAGCAATTGGCGGAAGGGGCGAGCGAGCAGGCTTCCAGCCTGGAAGAGAGCAGTGCGGCGCTGGAGGAGATGGCCTCGATGACGCGGCAGAACGCGGACAATGCCGGCAAGGCCGACAGCATGATGGGCGAGTCGAAGAAGGTGGTGAGCGAAGGCTCCCGTGCCGTGACGCAGATGTCTGACGCGATCGCGGATATCAAGAAGTCGGCGGGACAGACGGCCAAGATCATCAAGACGATCGACGAGATCGCCTTCCAGACCAACCTGCTGGCGCTCAATGCGGCCGTGGAAGCGGCGCGTGCCGGCGAAGCGGGCAAGGG
>JAIFLS010000009.1 GCA_020048935.1 bacterium
TCCTTAGATAGACGTACATCCCAGTAGATCACATCGTTGCGAACGCTCCACTTGCCGTCGGCTTCGGCAAACCAAGGGAACTTGCCTTCCGCGATACATGTGGTCAGATCGCCCTTACCCTTGAGATCAATCTGTTCCATCCAGAAAGCCGCAGAACCACTTTTCATATACGTGATGGTAACCGGGTGGCGTTTACCCTGTTCAAGCGCAACCTTCGTAAGCACGCCATCCTCACCGATATTCCGGCGATAGACCTCTTTGCCATCCAGGGTGGCGACAGCATAGGCGCTGTCTTCAAAACCCGGGTGAACCATATAGTTCCCGGTCGCCGGCACTTCGATAAACGTCTTTGCCACCACCGTGTGCTCACCATCAATGACCGGAAGCTTCTCAGCCACCGTACCCAATGCCACCGTGGTTTCCTTCACAGGCTTCATGGCTGCATAGTCAGCTTTAGGATCATAGGCACCCTGGTAGATGGCCACCTTGGCTCCGAGCGGCGAGTCCTTGTCCGCCGACTGATAGACTTTCAACGGCAGAAGTGCCGAAGCGCCAACAGGCATCAGCCCCGGCAGGATCGCCGGATCGGACGACAGGAAGATGCTGGGATAGACGGGGCCTGCGCCCGAGAGCATGCCGAAGCCGACCATGTTCGACTGCCCCGCCAGGATATAGACCTTGACCTTCTTGGTCATGTCTGCCGGCTTGCCGTCCGGCCGAGGGAGAGTGGCGGGAACCGTCGCCGCCTGAGCCGCGAACACCCATAGACCCAACGATAATCCAAACGTTAACTGCTTTAACATGGTCTTACTCCTTTTGTTGTTCATGTCTTTCCTCGCCACATAATCTTAAGCTTTACACCTATCGACTACTCCCGACACTGATTGCTGACTACGGTCACTGCCCACCGGTTACTTCTTCATCATCTCGACCATCGCCTGCCCCATCGCTTCGCCCATCAGCCAGTAGGACTCGCCATTGCCGTTCCAGTGGATGGTTTGATTGTTGCCGCCGAACTTTTCCTGCGAACGATAGAAGTCGCGCGTTTCGACAGTGGCCACGCTGCCCGTGAACTCAGGCCGACTTGGGAGCGCCAGTTGCGCTTCCTGGACTATTTTCAACCCCGCGTTGGTGTTTTCCCAGCCACCGTACCCGGTCACCGCAATCACCGCTTTCATGTCCGGCGCGTCGAAATCCTTCCGCAAATCCTTGATGAGATTTGCCAAATTGGTTTCGTATTCGGGCGCGAACTTATCGCCCGCATCGTGCTCCCCCTGATTCCAGAAGAAGCCGGCTATCGTGTAGCCCTGTTCCTGGGTATAACCCGGTGCGATTTCCGGCAGATGCTCGATCGCCTCTTTGAGGGCATTGACCACCAGCGGGTATTTGTCGCCCGGCGTTCCACCCGAACTCGGGGGACGGAAATTTTCTGCCAGACTATTGGCGCCGAAAGAAACCTTCACCAGCAGCACCGGTTCATCGTGGAAGTCGCCCAGGGCATGGCCGATCCCAAGCTCGGGACCAAAACCCTTGTTGCGAAAGCCACCGTACCCAATCCCCAACCCGCCGTGTTTTCCCTGGTCCGATTTTCCTTCGTGCGGCCAGCCGCCCATCGTGATGAATACGTCGTCGCGCACGCTCCATGTGCGGCCTTTCGTCCCATCATCCTTATAGAGGAACTTGTATTTCTCCACGTTCTGCGGTTCCATGATGAACCGGACCAAAGACGCCTTCTGATCGGCGGCCGGCTTGTTCAGATCCCCCGGGTCTCCACGTCCGGTCATGTTGGACTGGCCGGAGAGGAGGTAGATCTTGACGGGCTTATTGGCGAGCTTCGCGTCGTCGGCTATCACAGTCGCTGCAATGAGCAAAGCCGTCGCGCAGGCGGTAATGCGTATCGTCTTGTGTATCACATCTCTCCTTATGTTGAGTTCGTGTTTCATGGTTGACTCTCTGAATCGGCGTTTCCCTGTGCGTTAATCTTCCTATGATTGCTGAAACCTGTCTCTTCTGCAACTGCCTCGTGACTCGATCGCGACCGAACCGGATAGTTTTGGATTCTACTCTTTTTCAGCAGAGATGAGCGCGCCGATCTCGGCCAGAGTCTTTACGCTGCTCTCTGAAATCCTGCCCGTCTTGTCCGGACCGACGTTAAGCAGGAAATTGGCGTTGTTGTCGTTGGCCTGCTTGAGTTGTTCCACGATGTTTTGCGCGGTCTTGATGGCATCACCGGAGTGGAACCATTTTCGTTCGAGACACCAGCAGGTTTCTCCCGTCGTCTTGTTATCCCGATGGCGCGCACCCAGATGCCGTGTTTCGGAGACGACCACGTCCAGATAAGGCGAGCCCTTCATCTTCCAATCCCACCAGTTGCCACAGGCGATGATGTTGGGGCCGAGACTTCTGACGAACGCCGTCGCCGCCTCGGCAGGCATGATCAGGGGATCAAGTGAATCGTTCCAGATGTAAAAGACTTCCGGAAACTTCTCTATCAGCTCGGCGATCTGTTTCTTCTGGAAGTCTATCTGTTCCTCCAGGCTATGTGTCGCGGGATCGCACTCCGGCGGCAGGACCTTGTACTTGCCCTTGTTATGGCCATCGTCAAACCCCGGATGGCGCCAACAGTAGTAGAGGCCAACCTTCAACCCGCGACTGGTGAACGACTTGACGAACTGAGCCACCAAATCCTGCTTGTACGGGCAGTCAGGATGCATGACGTCGTATGTCGTATACTTGCTGTCCCACAGACAGAACCCGCCCACGTGCTTGGTCGTCAGCACGGCATACTTCATGCCCGCGGCCTTGGCGACATCCGCCCAGGCATCCGTATCCACTGGGCCACCGGGATCGAACGTCGACGGGTCAGCGTAGCCCTCGACCCATTCAACGCCCTTGTAGGTGGCCATGTTGTAATGGATGAACATACCGAACTTCAGCTTCAGAAATTCGTCCTGCATTTCCTTAACTCTCTTAACCGATTTTGTTTCGACTGGTGCCGCCTGTCCAGGATCGGCAGCCATCGCGCCAACAACACTCACCAGATTAGCTGCCAGCAGAGATACCGCACCAAATACAGTTTTTCTGTTAATCACTCCGTTTTCTTTTGTATGCGTCATTCCCTGCAACTGATGACTGATTACGGACTACTGGCCACTGCCCCCCTCTACTTCACCGGCTTCAATGTAAACGCTTTCACGGCTATCCCGGCTTGCGGCGGATTGATGCGCGAGAACTGCAGGGTGTTCTCCCCCTCCTTGAGGGAAAGCGTGACCGGCTTGCTGTCCTTCCACTCCCCACAGGTGAAGGGCACCGCCATGCTGACCTCCGCCCCGTCACCGTTGGCCGAAACGTTGAGTGTCTGGTTGTAATTGTTCACCACCACCCGCGCAGTCAGTGAATAGATTCCCGCTCGCGGAACGTTGACCGTATAATCGAAGGACGAATATCTCGTCCGGGCCGGCCCGACCGGATCCTCCTTGGGGCTCTTTGCATAGTAGTCGCGGGCATATATGTCGGACACTCGCTCGCAGACGTTGCCATACATATCATATAGCCCCCAGGAATTCGGCTTCTTCTGGCCTACCGGATGCGACTTGCCTCCATCGTTATCCTTGAACCACGCATAGTCGCCGAACGTCGATGGATCGTCGCCGAAGAACCACGGGGTCGTGCTGCCGGCGCGGCAGGCGTATTCCCACTCAGCCTCGGTCGGTAGCCGCACATTCCGACCTGCCTTCGAAGAAAGCCTGACACAGAACTCCACCGCGCCCTGTTCGCTGATGGTGTCAGCCGGGCAGGTCGGATCGTTGGCCGCCTTGCTGGGATTCTCACCCGTGATGAGCTTGTACTGCGCCTGCGTCACCTCGTACTTGCCCAGGTAGAAACCCTTGGTGATCGTGACCTCGTGCTTCGGAACCTCGACGCACTCCCACTTTCCGTCCTTCTCGCTTTCGCCGCCCATCACGAAGGTGCCGGGCTTGATGTAAACGAACTCCATGGTCACGCCGTCACCGAGGTCGAGCTTCAGGTCACCCTGCGGATCTTTCGCCGTAGCGGTCATGGCCGCCCGGAAACCCCAGTTATTGTAGGCGCCATAGCCGGCGCTTGGCATACGACTGCCGGACATGGTAACGCCGCCGCGCCAGGCCCCGCCCCGGACGATCGTAAGGCCTTCACGGGTAAACCGCGGGAGGCAGACCTGCTGGCCGGCACCGAAACTCTTCATGGCCTTGACTTCTCCCGTGCTGCCGGTCGGCTTGCTGTATGCGACGGCAGGTATCGTGATCACTCCATCGTTACCGACAGTAATCCTTTTGTCAGCGTCGGGAATGCCAACCGTTTCAGTGGCTGGCTTCTCACCGGTCGCATTCGATTCGCCAAGGTTCGCCCCCACAGCGGCCAACGCCGTAGTCTTCGCCTTCTCAATGATATCGCGCTGCGTGCAGAGCGACATGCCATACCATAAACCGGGAGCACCCTCATGGACGCCGTAGACTGGAGTCTCAGCCGCAACATCACCAAGCCACTGGGCCCGCTTCACCTGCAGGTAAGCATCCTTGTTTTCCCGGGCCTGTGTGGTTGCCAGGAAATCGAGGTCGTTTTTGTAGCGCGTCGGCGTCCATCCGGAACCCCAACCGCCGCCAAGGCAGGGCACCCAGCCTTTGGGCGTCCAGTGCACCAGTGCACCATGACCGGTTTGCGGACGCGCCGTGGTCGGAATGCCGAATGCCCGCAGGATGAACCGCCCGAAGAACGCGCGCCGCCCGCAAATCCCGCCGTTCATGATGATATTCTGGTAGTTCTGCAACTCCGGCCTGTCATACTTCTGATCACCGGAACCGTACTTGACATCAGTCGCGACCGCCTGAACATAACGCCAGCCGTAGTCGGGATCAGTAGCAATGTCCGGCCGGTAGTTGCGCAGCATCTGACGACCCCAAGCGTGAGTCTCATCCGGCTCTTCGCCATAAATCACGAACCGGAGATCCCATGCCGTCAAATCCTTGAAGGCCGGATCCAGATCGCCGTCCACATAGGCTTTCTCATAGGCTAGATAGCGTTTGACCGGATCTACTGTTGCCGGGGCGTTGGTGAATGCCGCAGGATTGCTCTGCTTGACCGGAACCGCGTGCTCCAGAGCCACCGCCAGTGCGAGCCGCTGCAGGACCCCGTCCTTGGCCTTCGCGCTGACCTTCTGAATGGCGGTATAGATCTCCACTGCCCGGCCGTATTGGTTGCCATTGGCACCGTCGGCCACGAGCATCTGCTTCATCAGCTCGGGATCCGCCAAGAGCTTTTCAATCATCGCCGCCTGCTCCGACCCCTGCTGGGCGAACTCGGCCAGCCCCTTTGGTGTCGCGCTATAAAGAACGACGTATTTAACCAGTTTAGCATCCAACTTCGCGTCTGTCAGAAAAGGAGTGAGGTTAAGCTCGGTAGCGGCCTTCAGTGCCTTATCCTGTCCCGCAGCCGATTTAGTATCTTTGGCTGCCGCCACAAATACCGCCTTTTTCCCTGCATCGACCTGTGGCAGCGCCTTCTCGATCTCAGGCTTCAAAGCCTGGATCTGCGCGGCATAGCCCGCCTCGAGCTTCTGCCCGGCCTCGGTCAACGCAGGCGGCTGCACTTGCTGCGCCATAACCGTTGCAGCAAGCCCTTGAATAGACGTGATCACTGCAACCAGAACGGCCACTGCTTTCTTACTTCTTAGCATCGCTTCCTCCTTTTAACTTCCTCTGATTTTTCATGATTCTAACCTTCTCACCGTGCTTTTCTTCGGCCAGACTTTGATCTTCTGCTTGCCGGTGCCGAGATTCTCAAATGGCCCCGGGAACGGATTGGATTCCGGACGCGTCGCCCCAGAATAATCCTGATTGACCTGCAAGGGCGAACCGTCGGCATCTTCGTACGGAAGTGCCGGTGTCACAGCCTTCCCCAGCATCGCTGTCTGCACGAGCGGACGTTGTTCTTGCGTTGACCAACGCGGATCAACCACAAGATCCAGATACCAGCCGTCGGCCTCCTGTGTCAGCTTGAGGCCAGTGTCAAAGTCAGTCAAGTGCAAGGCAGCTTGGTCGAACTTCGAAGGCGTCGCGCCATTGACGAACACATTACCGGCGGCAAAGCACGGCAATTGCGCATTGTCGATCCCTTGGAGAAGTTCCGAAGCCGCGAAAAGATTGTTGTAGAATCGGTGATCTCCGTTCTTGCCCTCCTCCACACCGGCAATCGCCGTGCAATGCGAATGGTGAAATGGAGTCCGCCGTTTGTCATGCTCGAAATGTTTGATCGGACCGGCAAACAGATTCTGCGCGAAGGCCATGCCCTCGGCGTTCAACCACATCTCTCCACTAGAGAGGAATAGGTTGTTCGCCAGTAGCATCGGACCGTGCTGTACTTCCAAAAAAAGATCCCCGCTAGCGCCATTGTTGTCATGCATCAGATTGCCGGTGACCTGTGCGCCCTGACACATCCAATCGAGCCAGATGCCAGCGATCTGACCGCACCGATAAATATGATTGCCGGCGATCGTCACATCAATCGCGCCGTGGAACTTGATGCCGGCCATTTCTGCCCCGGCAAATATACTCCTCTGGTTGATGTCATGAATCACATTGCCGATCACAGCGCTGAACGCGCAGCCTAAGCTACCGACTATACCGGTCTGCCCGCAATGGTGAATGTGGTTGTTGCGGACAACGTGACTGCCGATACGCTCCTTCGTCCAGCCACCGGTCTGCAACGCGTCAGCGATCGTCAAGTCGTAACCTTCCTTCGAGCCGCGCATGCCATCCCACTCATCGGAGTATTTCCCGAGCGCGACGCCGCAGCAGCGGGAATTGTAGATTTCGTTGTCTTCGATTACCCAACCTTTGCACCAATAAGCGGTGATCAACCCGACTTGGCCGGCCGTCGGCGCGGCCCATGTCGTAGCGGCGTTGCGCAGTTTGAATCCGCGCACGGTGATATAATCGATATTCGCTTTCTTCGGCGTAAACACGGTCGGGCGCACGCTGAACTCTACATCGGCATCATTCGGGTTGACTCCCGGAAACTGCGCCCAGATCGCCGTAGATTCACCCAAGTCGGCCGGATTGTATCTGACCGGTAACGGCTTGAAGAACAGAGCCAGATTTCTGATTCCCACTGTCTTCGTTACGCCAACCCGGAATGTCCGCCATTCCTGATCGCCCCCGGTGACCAGAACTTCCAGTCTGCCTATCAATTCACCCCCAACATGGTCTAAATGCACCTCGATGATTCCGCCTGCGCCCGCCGCGGCAGCGGCGCGAATCTCAATCATCTCCGTGCCAGTGCCGAAGTCCACATCGTTGAAGCGGGCAATGCTGCGATGAGAGATCGAGCCGAGACACTGGCCGCCCTCAGCGCAAGGCTGAACTTGGACCTTCACCTGCCGCACAGCGCTCACCGCCGGAACGGCCGAGCCGGTCGCCGTCTTAAACCACGCTATGCTCATCAGCGACTGCGGCCGTTCATCCTTCACGCCATCCACTTTCGCATACCACAGCGATGTTTTCCCGACAGGCTGTAATACGGCATCCAGACTAGGGGCTTCATCCAACTCGCTATCGCCCAGATAAACGCAACCACGGTGATAATTGCAATCACCACTGTCGAACCAATCGCCATCTATCTTTTCGATGAAGGGATGGAAACTGCCGAATATTTTGTTCGAAACAACACCCTTCCAAGTATCACCGGAAACGTTCACCCACCCCTTGACCAGCTCTGAGCCGGTGATCACGACATTCTCGCCGGCAGCGGCTTGATAGGTGATGCGTTGCGCGTCGGATGTGCCGCCGCGTGGCGGATTGATCCATTCGCGATAGATGCCGGCATGAACCGTGATGGTAGCACCAGGTTGCGCAAGCTCCCCAGCACGCTGAATCGTGCGCAACGGCGCGACCAGCGACCCCACATTAGTGTCGTGACCGTGCATAGCCACATGATACTCGACGGCACGCAACGACAAAGAATCTATCCTAAGAGAATTCATTATTCCTTCCGCTTAAACACAATCAATGGCGACTTCCAGTCCTTGCCCGCATTTGCATTGAAGCCGCCAGCCTCAACAACGAGATAATCAGCGCCGTCGATCTGCTTGGTCGTCATCTTCAACGCTTCGAACTTCTGCAAGTCCAGCAGCGTGTCACCTGACCACAGCAGCGTATCAACACTCGCCTTACCGCCATCCTTGAGAGTGATCTCCTTGATCGGCGCGCGGTGGGCCGCCAGCTTGGCAGGGTCAAACGCTTCGATGGCCGGCACCATGGTCATCGTCGTCCACGCGCCCAGCACCGCCGCGTTCGGCGCGAACTTGCCGTCCCAGCGGAACTTACCCGCATCAGGATCGGCTACCTCCTCAGGCTCAGCTTCTGGATCGACAGGTTTCTGCAACGCCTGCCATGCGGCGGAAAGCATGGGCTTCGCCATGGCCGCCTTCTGCACGACGGCCTGATCCAGCGGCGGCATCTTCATCTCCTCGAACCAGATGCCCATGAAGTTGCCCTTGTTCTTGCTCCGCAGATGGACATGGAGGAAGCCCGTGGCGGCAATGGTCACCTTGCCGCTCTGGAACTCGGCCAGGCGTTCCTGGTCAATGTAGTAGGAAATGGCATGCCCGCCTTCCCGTTTCTTGAACTCACGCTCGCGTTCGAGAACCTGCTTACCGTTGACATAGACCCTTACCCCGTCGCCATTGTTCATGTGCGAGAGGCCGCCGACCACGAGCCGGTACCGGTGTCCCTCCTTGAGCGGCGGAATGGCAACGGTACTGCGCATCAGCAGGACCTCTTTCTCCCAGAACGTCTTCATTGGCTCGCAGCAGCGGCAATAGGTTTCAGTGCAGGGTAACAGTTGGCTTGGATGCCTACCAATCAACTGATCAATATAGGGTTTAGGATCCGTGCGCAGCTTGTCGTTTTCCTGACCGAAGGGCTGCAAGCCGGTCTTCCACCCCGCCTTCCTGGCGTCAAAATCCGTCGCGAACCAGTTCTCCATGCCGGCGGGATAGGTCACCTTGCGGTAACGCGTCTCCCCCGGATTCCACGACATCGTCTCGGGTGGATCGAAAGAGAAGTAGTCCCACAGCATTTCATTCCAGACCGGACCGAACCCGCGCCAGTCGTACTCATTCACCTCCATCTTGTTGTAGAGCTCGACCAGCCCTTCCACCTTGGCCTGCTGCTCGGGCTTGCCCACAACCGGCTCCGACCGGGCCTCGGCCAGCAGCGGGGCGAGATTGTTGGCGACATACTCAGGAACAAACTGATCACGGATGACCGCGTTCACCTTCTTCTTCAAGTCCGGCCCCAACATCGTGGTGTCGGCATTCAGGAACAATTCCTTGTGCGGCAGTGACTGGTCAGGATAGCGCTGGCTGGCCAGCACGACGAGCTTGTCCAAGCCACCCGGATGACTGGCCAAGGTTGTGGCCAGGGTATCTACCAGGCCGCTCTCAACGCTAGTCAGAACAAGGCCGCCAGGGCTTACAATCTTTTTGGGGATATCCGTATAGGCTTGAGCGAACATCTGTAAGGCCAAGGCCTGCACCGCCGGCGACGCTTCGCGCAACTTGCCGGCAATACCACCTAACGACCACATCACGTTGCCGTTACGGTTATTAGCAATCAGCTTGCCAATGATCGGCAGCAGCTTCTGATAGTACCGTTCGTCGGCGGCCAGCCCGGTGACAGCCGACAACGCGGCCTTGTGCAACCACCATTCATCGTGCTCCAGCCAGTAGCAGAGACGATCAATATGCGGCTCGAGCAGCTCCGGACGCGCCAGACTCAGACAGTCCAACGCGCTTTGGACTACCCACCATGACTCGTTCTGGTCATTGACCATCCCTATCAGAAGCTGGACCATTTCATCGGTCATCCGCTCTGCCTGCGGCGGTTCGAACTTTGCCTTGGGGGCAGTCCTGACGCTGATGACCATGCAGCCCGCCTGGCGGACGCGCGGATCCTTGTCTTTCAGCAACTCCAGAATCAACCGGTCGCTCTCCTGGTTGCCGATGGCCTGCGCCGCCATCTGCCGTACGCCCTGGTCGGGATGCCGGGCGTATTGAAGCAAAGTTTCCTCGGTCACATTTGTAGTGCTCAACCGGCGCAGAAGCGGCCACGACGCGTCAGTGGCCAGTTTCTCGCTGTCCCAGTCCTGAACCTTGCCGTCCTTGCCTGCAGCCGGTGTTAACGAGATAAAAGCCTCGTCAGCTTCCGTGCCCCACGGCCGCTTCGGCAGCTGATACTGCTTTGAGAACTTCGTCGCAGGCGCGCCAGTTATGCGCAGCGTTTTGCGCGGTATTGTATAGCTCATCGCCACACCTATGGCCCAGCTATTAGGGTTATCATAGCCGCCGCCGTTGAAGTGCGTGGCACTGACAATGCCCATCGAGCCGTCGAACCGCCGTGACAACTCGTAGAACCATTGCCGGTTGTCCATAAACTCCCGGTACTTCAGCGGCTTCTTGTCGTGCATCAGCCCCATCGCGGCGCTGCGCCAGATCTCGCCGATGCCGCCGCCAGTATGTCCATGCAGCATCCAAGAAGTGGAATAAAAACTTTTGACTGCACTGATGTCACGCGCTTTGGCATAGACCGACTTCTCGCCATCAGGCATCACCGCCGCAGCCGCTGCCATCTCAAACGCAAGTGCCCCGGTCTTGCCGTTATCAACAAAACCGGTTTCCGGCAGGGCGTCGCCATACGCCACGTTACCGTGACCGGCAAACCGGTAGAACTGCTTAAGCGACTCCTGCAGCGTGTACTCATCCACCTTCACCCCGCACTCCCGCGCCAACAGCAGGAAGGTTGTGCAATGAACACCGGCCGCGTTCATATGGCCATAGCCGAAGTTCAACCCGCCTTTTTGATTCCAGCCTCCTTTGGTCATGTTGCGCCTGAGGAATTCTGCGTTCATTTCAATCACAGGCAGGATCGATTCATCGCCGGTGCGCAGGTAATACTCGCAAAGCCCTATCCCGCCATACCCGGCATACCACGGATAAGTCTTGAACTCTTTTATTTTCTTGTGATCCTCCACAGTTTTCTTTATCCAGCCACGAACAACTTCCAGATCCTTCTCTTCGCCGGTCGAAAGCATATAAAGCAAACCGAGGCCCATCCCGTTAGCGCCTGTCCGTGCCAGGAAATCCGCCTCGCCGCGGACGATCTTGTCCGACTTCGGGCAGTTCAATGGCCAGGTCTTGCTGTAGGCTCCGAGCACCGGAATATTGACAATTACTTCCTCGGCCTTGGCGTCCGGCGTTTCCTTGACCATGAACTTGATGACACCGTCCATGGCCTCGGCCCTGGTAATGATCGCCCCGAGCTGGACGCGAGGATCAATGTCCTTAAGCGTTTCTCCATTGATGGACTCGATCATCTGCCCGACCTTGAGCTTGCCGCTGGCCTCTGCGGGCGACCCCTTGTCAATCCGGCTAAGCTTCATCTGGAACGGCGGCAGCAAGAGGTCGATCCCGATGCCGACCGGACCGAAGTGCTCGATCGGCTGCTTCTCCTCGGTCTCCTTCGGGTAGGTACTGAAGAGCGGGAAGTCCTTGTAGAACTTGCTCTCGAACTTGTCCGACGTCACATCGTCCCCGCTCGCGGATAAGACCCCTGCCGACAAGGCAGCGGGCACCAGAATACTCATCATCATGAACTTGTTCATAGGGTCTCCTTTATTACAACCGCACAGGACATAGCCGGGGTTCACCAGCGCGAGCACGTCCCGCCATTCGATATCGATCTCGCGACACCCGTCAACTAACGACTGTTTATACCTAGGTCATTCTCATAATAGCGAGTCAGACCGATAATACCAAGGGGGTAATTGAATCTCTATTTTTACTGTTCGGTAAACTCACGCTCTTTCCTTCCAGTTGTCCCTTGTGTGATTACTCAACAATCTCCTTCACCCGGAAGGTTGCCTTGCCAATGCTTTCAAATTGCCCCTCCTTGTCATAGGCGGAGAAGAAGCAGGTGTACAGGCCATTCCCCTCGTCGGCGAGCTGATGCGGAACCCGGATGCACCGCCACCACGCATGGGTGCCGGCCGGCAGCCCTCTATCCATGTCGATGAGCTGGGCGTTCCCCACCGGCCAGGTCAAGCCGTCCTCGGAACAACTGAATCCGATCTGGGAGTTCCTTCCGCTGGCTGTCACTTCGGGTTTCAGGTAATTGAAAATGACGGTCCAGTATTCCTTGCCGGTAACCGGTCCCTTGATTTTGGTGATCAACGGATTCTCCACGAAACCCGTCGGATCCATGAACCGTTCCGGGGCGTGTTCCGGCATGAAGACGAACGGCCCTTCCGGCCCCTTTGCCTTTACGATCAATACCCACCAATTCCCCGATTGACCATTGAAGGGTTTCGGGCCGCCGCCCAGGAACGCGTACCAGTTGCCGTCGGCGGCCTGGAATGGCGGACTGATGCTGGAGGCGGCGGCATCGGTCGGATGGGCAATCCCGCTGGGCGCGACAATCTCGCCGGGATAATCGAACTCGCCGTTGATCCCGGCCACTCCTTTCGCTTTGGCCCCCGCCCTGCGTAACAGCGTCGGGGTCATCCAGGCACGCCTGCATTCATAGGCCATGAAATTGAAGTAGACGAACCAGCGATCCGCCTTTTCATCGAAGAAGAAGAAAGGACTGCCGGTCAACTCCCACATTCCCGTCTCGGGATTCTTCCCCGAACGGAACAGGACCCTATGCCGTCGCCAGTTGTCTCCGTCTTCGGATATCCAGTGCTCGGCCCGCATATCCGCCCAGCGCGTGGCCCCGAAGGTTTCCATGGTCGTGGAGACCATGTGGTAGGCGCTCTTCCCGTGGATGGTGACTTTGACGGTCGTGCCTGC
>JAIFLS010000039.1 GCA_020048935.1 bacterium
GGGTTGAAACCTGAAAGCTGCGATTCAATGCCCTGTAGTCTGCATTTATCCACCCGACCTCTGACCTCTGATCTCTGATCCCTGCCATCCGCCTTCCGTCTTCCGTCTTCCGTCTCTCTCCACATTTCTGTGCTTTTCTGTGTATTCTGCGGCTCCTTTTCAGCCTTCAGCTTCCCGCCCTCATCCCTCTCTCCAGCGTCTTCCGGCTGTATCACCCGCCCCACAACCGCCCACGCCTCGAGATGCTCAATATATGCCCGGCGATGCGCCGCTACCAGATTGGCGTCCGGCACAATATCATCATCCAGGAAGAGCACGATATCACCTTTGGCCTCCCGTAGCCCCTGGTTCATCGCCCCCACCACGCCCGCTGGCTGATGCCGGATCCAGCGAATTACCCCCTCCTGCTCCCACCCCGTGAGGCGATCCGTGGTCTTCTCCTCATGCTCAAATGTCTGATCTACCACAAGCAGCTCATCCGCAGGCATGACAAGCGCCAGCAGCGACGCGACCGTATCGCACAGAACACCGTCACGTCCATACGTGGGAATAACGATTGAGATTGCAGATGGCATAAGAAATCGCACAGAACACCGTCACGTCCATACGTGGGAATAACGATTGAGATTGCAGATGGCATAAGAAAAATAAGAAAAAGCTGAAATACTGAAATGGGGACTGATAAGCATTTGGGGGTTAAACGCTAATTATCCGAATTTAGCGAATTAAAGGGGAACCACAGACCACATGCCTATATTCTGTGGTTCCTCCCTGGGAAAAAACCATCACCCCTTAGCAAAGACAGCATATTCTTTCATGCCCATCTTTTCTTCGGGCACCAAGAATACGTTGTCGATTGGGTCACATGCCGAAAAAGATTTGATTTTAGCCCAGCCATCCTTTTTCTTTCTAAAGATTCGATATCGATCGGGAAGTTGCGGAAGCACATCTTGTTCGATAGTCGTATTCCGAGCTTCATAAAACGCCTTGTTGACCTCCATCAATATGGTCGGGCGATTGGCATGGACAGTATTTCGCCCCCCTTGAAGACAAAGCCCTTCATGACCTTCAATATCCAATTTAATAACATCAATCTCTCCCGATTTGATGTTCAGGCCCCCCACGGTCTCATCCAAGGTCTTCAATGTGATTGGCACCTTTTGAAACCCTTGGTCAAACACATTGTTAATAGCTATGGATGCGTTTCCAGTAGATGAGCCATGCTCAAAATCTTCTCGTAGCGTGATCAACCCGTTGCCTGCCTGATTTGAAAGAGCAATCTTTTCCGTATGGCAAAAATGTTCAAGCTGATTCCGTCTTATGTTCTCCCGTAAGCGAGCGTAATTGCCGGGGAACGGCTCAAAGGAGATAACCCTTCCCATCCCGTTTGCCGCACGAATATGACTTCCTATGCTAATGGTATAAAAACCGATATTTGCCCCGATATCCAAAAAAAACAGATCTGGCCTGAATAATCGTTTGACTGTATTCTGCAATAATGTGTCGTATTCCCCACGATAGTAAGCATACATCTCTGTATAGGTTCTCAAATCCACAAACAGTTCGGTTCCGTCTTTCATGCGGGCAAGAACAACCGGCTCAGCCCCAAGTCCAATCATGCATCGGTTAATGGCCCGACAGGCTCTTCCCATACCCCGTATTGAAATACTTTTACGTGTCACTTCTGAAACAAGGTACAGTATGCGGTCAGCAATTCTCACTCATTTCTCCATTCGTTGAAAATGAAGGATATAATTTAGATAGGTCTGGACTAACCGCACCCATGGCTTTATGCAAAACAAATTGCTCACTATGGCTTTATTATAGTATTTCCGGCAACCATTATCCTTGTTCCCCCGCAATACTTCACCGATAAAGTAATATCCGGCCGCAGACGAGCTGGCTGTTGGCATTTTCCTTCTTGTGGCTTTGGAAGGCCGTATCGCTGCCACATCTCCAAGGAAATGCGTTTCGTCCTCACCTTTGCGCCTTGCCAGAAACGCACCGCGTGAGCACGCATGAATCTGTCGCTGCCGCTCCGCGTTTTGCATTGAAATGCCTTCGGGGAAAATGCGGCAGCGGTAAAGCACATCCTGTACCCCAGCGAACCTTCCGCTCTCTGCAAGCCTATACCAAAGATCCCAGTCCTGTCCGTAGTAGAACTGCCAGCGGTATCCACCCACTGCACGATAAGCATCGGTTCGGAACATGACTGATCCATGGTGTGTCGGCCCGAGCAGTTTGTTGCGATCATCCCCATTTTCGGGAAACGAAATGACCCATTCGTCAGCATCACCTTTGCCGGGAAAGGTGGTGCGAACCGTGTACAGATGCTCCCATTCCGGACCGCAGCACTCCGTCCAACACGTTACAAGAACCACATCGGGATGTTTATCGAGAAGCGCCCTTTGCTTTTCCAGCCGAGTCGGCAGCATGATGTCACCGACATCAATCCTAGCAACATACTTCCCATTTGCGGCTGCACAGCCGTCAATGAGTGCATGCGTCAACCCCTCGTTCGATTTGGTAATCAGCTGGATGCGCGAATTCCGGCGGGCATAGTCAGCTAGAATGGTCTTAACCGTTGGATCCGTGGATCCGTCATTGACGATAATGAATTCGAAATCAGGATCCGTCTGCGCGATTACGCTATCGAGAGTTACGGGCAACTGGTCGGCACCATTAAAGACACCCATGACCACGGAGATTTTCGAAATACTCATTCTTCCGATCCTCCAAAGCATTGACTCAACACACCATCGGCCTTTGCGCGTAACACATTTTGCAATATGCTGGCCAGCCCCGCGTCCTTTTTATGAAACTTCTTCGGAGTCGAGAATGTTTCCCGAACCATCCGTCAAACCGTCGTCGATCACGATAAACTCCGGCGCAACGCCTTCCTGCGACAGAACGCTCTCCAATGAAGCAGGGAGCATCGCCGTATTGTTGTACAGGCTCACAACGACGGAGATTTCAGGTTGTTCAAGCATTCAAATTTCCCACTGATTCTTGTTATCATCTGCGTTCCGGCATCCACGACTGGCGCAAGGTCTGGTTCCCACACCTCCGCCCCGTCCATTGATTCAACCGCGCGGAAAGCCGGGCGGTGCGTTGCCAGCCCAGCAGGCGGCTGATGTGCCGGTAGAGCGCAAGTTGAATGCGTTGCCGGGGCACCTGTTCGGCCAAGTGCAGCAGCTTGCGCGCGGCCTCGTCATCGCCCCCGGACGCCAACTGCCTGGCCGCGAAGAACATCCAGCGACCGAAGTGCTGCATTTCCGGACTGGTGGGCGACACGCCAGCGGTCAGAGCGCATTCGTACAGCTTGCCAAAAAAACGGATTTGATCCGGTCCATTCAACCATTGGCCGTGACCCGTCTGGCGCACACCTGCATGCTGTCGTTGGACGCAGACATACTCCTTAACCGCAGCCAACGGAACCTTCAGGGCACCCACACGCGCGTCATATTCCCAATCCTGCGAGAACCGTAAATCACTCCAGGGCCCGACGGCATCGCACACAGTACGGCGGAACAACGCGCAATCCGTATTCCACCAACGGTCATACAACAGCCGCGGAAACAGAGACTCCAAGCCATCGCCGGATCCCTTGTAGGGGCCGGGACGGACGCAGCCCTGCTCATCCACCAAACGAATGAACCCGTAGCACGCGCCGCAAGCGGGTTGGTCGCGAAGCGCGGCGACCTGCCACTCGAATTTGCGGGGAAGCAGCAGGTCATCGCTATCCAAATACTGGATGAACTCGCCGCGGGCGAGGAGGCGCCCGGCCTCCCTCGCGGGGCCAGCGCCGCGGTTAGCATTATGCACCGCAAACACAACACCAGAGTGGGTTGAATGTAGTTCATCGGCTACTTGCCGGGTATCATCGCTCGAACCGTCATTAGAAATGATTACTTCGATCGGACGGTATGTTTGATTCAATGCACTTTGTACCGCTTCCCGAAGCATGGCGGATCGGTTGTACGCCGGGATAATCACAGAGACCATGGTATCGACCACAATGCTCATGTTTCGGTTCCTAGGATGGCCTGTGCGCCATCGCGGAACGTCACGACGGACCAGGAGGTTGCCTTCAGTTCGGCCAGCAGATACTCAAACACGTCGGCATCGCAGTTAAGCCGGAGCCCCGTGCCAATACCATGGGCAGCGAAAACTAGCCATCCGGTTTCAACCCGTTCAAACGCCTGCAAAACTGTCTGAAGTTGTAGTTTGTTCTTTCCGTCCAGCATAATGCAGGGGACCTCCGCTTTCGACGGTGGATAGTGTCCGGGACTGGCACTAAAGGCTTCGCCCCCGGTACGACTGGCGCTGAAGAGACTGGAGGCCAGTGGGACATAGGATCTCTCGCACGAGCCGAAATCCAGCCGAGGATAGCGACACAGTGCCCCCATGAGCCTGGTACGATCAAGATGCAGACTTTGGAGCAGGCGCTTTGTCCATCCGGGCCTTCCTACCACGGTGGTGCAACAGGGATATGCGAACGTGCGGTGCTGTTCGCCATCCAAGCCAGCAAGTAGATGGTTCACGGCTTCAAGCTCCAAGCGCATCCGGTCGACAGAATAGGTTTCGACATCATTACCCTCGGTCACATAGCCTTTGTGGCGCCAGGAGGGATGAAACAACGTATGGTTGCCGAGTTCATGACCACGCTTTGCGGCCATGCGCCATGCATCCAGACGGCGTGTAAAGGTCGGGTTACAGGGATTGACGAAAAACGTCCCTCGAAATCCATGCTGTTCCAAGAGCGGCATGACGGTATCCAGATGGTTGTCCAAGCCGTCATCGAATGTAAGGGTAACGAGTTTCATAGGTTGGCAATCAATTGCGCGATCAACTGATCCGTCGGCAAACATAGAGATCTTCATCGATTAAACCCATGCGGGTCCGCTCATCCGGCGGGCACCGGTGGAAATACGCAACCCGTTCCACCGAGAAACCCACCGCCGTCAATCGCTGGACAAGAACGTCCGGGGCGTATCGCCGGTACATATCGGGATCACCCAGCGAGACCATCCGCTGTTGATGGGTTGAACTGGCATTGAGTTCCACTGGGGTAGCACAACTGTTCATTGGCACTTGAAACAGGGCCAGACCTCCAGGCGAAAGCACGCGAAACGCTTCCCGCATGGCCGGGCGGTCATCCGGAAGCATATTCAACACATGGCTGCAGTAGAGCATGTCTATGGACTGATCTGGAATCTCTAGGCGGCCCAGATCCATTTTCATCATGGCCGGATGAAAAAGGTCTATGCTGAGATAACGTAAGGTGGGCATGGCGGACCACCGGCGGGCCATTTCCAGTTCGGGGGCGACATGAAGAAAAGCGAGCGATGCCTTAAAAAGACGCGTCTCCCGGAGCAAGTACAACCAAGCCAGACGATGCCGATCACGACACAGGCAAACCGGGCAAATGGCGTCTTCACGGCGTGGATTGCCGTGGGGATTGAACCCGCTCACCGCGCTGCGGCAGACCGGACAATACCGAGAGATCCCAGCATGCTTGAGCTTGCTGATCAATCGCTGCCCACGAAGCTTGAGCGTTGTTGCATGCACGTTCGTGTTCATTCTGAAGTGGAATCCTTGAGATCTGGGTACTGATCCGTCACCCATTCGAGTGTCTCCTGCATGCCTGTCGCCAGATCACGGGACGGTATGTAGCCAAGGAGTTCGCGGGCCGCCGTGCCATCCACCGTGCCTGTTCGCGAATACTTGCTCAAATCCCACCTGCTGATGAAACGCCTGTTCAACTTTTTTGCAGCTTCATGGGCGGATCGGCGTAGCACTTTACGCCATAGCGGAGCAGGCTGTCCCTGAAGACGTAGCACCAGGCCGTTGAGGGTATCAAGCAACAAGCAACTGACACGGTCTATGGCCGATGAAGAACAAATCGAAGGTGGCCGAGGAAGGCCTAAGTATCGCTGGTAGAACCCAAAGAAGTCGTTCCAGGTATGGTTTCCTCCATCGGTGATGATGAAGGACTTGCCCTCGATCAAAGGACGATCGCCAGCGAGCAGCAACACATCCACGAGATTGTCCACATAAACGGCCGTGCAGCGTCCGCACCCTTCGTCAACATAGCGAAACCGGTGGTGCTTCATGTCCATGAGTTGACGGACGGTAAACAAGCTGGATCGTGGGCCCCAGACATACGTTGGCCGCACAATGACCACCGGAAAACGATCACGGTTGAAGGCTTCGCGCAGCAGAATCTCCGCCTCCGCCTTCGAGTCGCCATAGTCGCGCCCGGTCCTAACTACCGGGGTTGAGGCATCGATCACCTCAGGCGGTTCATCACCGTGGGCAGCAATACTGCTGACATATACACAGCGGTGAACGCCTTCATCACGGCAAGCTTGAATGACATTGCGGGTGCCCTCTACATTGGTGCGCCGATAACCTCCCTCAGTTGCCGGGCCACTTGCACAATCAAAAACGATTTCACAACCCTTCATCGCCAAAGCTACGGATTTCGGATCCAGAACATCCCCGGCCACCAGTTCCGCTGTGGTGCGACTGACCCAGACCGCACGGCTCCATTCCCGCACCAGTACCCGCACTCGAGCCCCCTCCTCGAGCAGAAGTCGCTCCACGAGACGGCCTCCGATGAAGCCGGTGCCACCCAACACCAAAACCTGTTTGCCGGCGTACCTCACCACATCACTCCCGGCAACGGCGCCCTCGCGGGAAGCGGTCTTTGTCTTTTCATTGCGTAACACTGCTCAATCAAGGCCATGGCGCGCTCGCCCTCTTCGCCACTGACCAGCGGATCGCGGCGGTTCTGAATACTGTCGATAAAATCGCGCATCTGATCCTGCCAGCATGACAACTCGTTCTTGGGGCCGCCGTCGCATTCATAGCGCGTCGTTCTGGCGTTCGTCGTTACGCTGTACGCCGCAATGCTGTTGGTGGCAAAGGAAAGGGAGCCAGCCTCCCCATGGAAGGTGAACACATACGGAAGATGGCAGGTGCGGCTGATACGATACGTACAGTGCAGGTCATTCGGAAACATGCACGTGATGCGGGCATTGCTTTCCAATCCACCCAGCGCATCATCCACGTAAGTAATGTTGGATGGGGTCCCAAGCCACCAGAGCAGGCTATCCACGGTGTGAATACCGGCATTAAACAGCACACCGCCCGGCACCTTGTCCCGCAAGACCGTATACCCCGTGCGCGAACGCCACGCATAGGGCTTGCCTTCCGAAGCCTCGACCCTCACCAAACGACCTAGTTCATGTTTTACGAGCAGGGCAGGCAAGGTTCGCCGCACAGGATAGAAGCGAAACATATGCCCGATGGCCAGCACCCGTCGGGCGGATCTGGCCGCCTCAATCATGTCCCGGCATCCGGCCACGTCATTGGCCATCGGCTTCTCGCACAGCATGTGCAATCCCATGTCGGCAACCTGACGCACCATATGGGGCCGAACATCGGGAGGGGTCGCGATAAGGACCGCATCGACAAGACCGCTCAACGCCTCCAACGGGCAGGCGATGATCGAACGACCCGCCTTTGCGGCCAGTTCGTCACTGCGCTGGCGGTCATGATCGACCAGCGCGACGAGGGTCACCTCCGGCATACTCAGCAGGCACGGGAGGTGCATCTGCTCGGTGATCGCGCCGCAGCCGATGATGGCCATTCTAATCATGGCGGCGCAACCTTTCGATGCGTTCATGGCGGGGCATCATCAAGACCTGATTGAAGTGCGCGAGGTTTCGCTCCCGCTCGTGCCCCTGCTTGGTGGATTGTGGTTCATGCCACAAATGAATGAACGGGAGATACCCCTCACACTCTTGATTAAGCGCTCTGCAACGGTCGAAGAATTCACGGTCCTCTCCCGTCCAACCGACAAAGCGCTCGTCAAAACCACCGATCACCCCGTAGGCGCTTTTACGAATCGCAAGCGTCCCGCCTTGCCAGTGTTGACGGATGCGCTCCGGGGCAACGGCACCGACGGGATCGCCCTTGAGCAGCGAGGCCGTATCGCACCGATTCAAGCAGAACAAGAAGCGTTGGAAATGTGCCACGTCGAGGTCATGACGTTGGAATCGATTGACGATCTCCTCCGCGTATCGGTCCGGCGCAAGAATATCCGCATCGTGACACACAACAATATCGGAGGACGCTGCCTCAACGCCAGCATTAAAAGCCCACGCTTTCCGCCAGGGTAGCGGATCTTCGGGGTGCGCAAGATGCAGGTAGCGCACACCTGGCGGGACATCAACCAACTCACGAACCGGCGACTGCTCGACCACGATGCACTCCACACTCACGGTTCGCTGGGCCATGATGGATGCCAGCGTCAACCGCAACAGCGGTTCGCGATCACGGCCCCGGTGAGGGATGACGAAGGAAACTCGGGGCATTGGGGACGGATGCTGTTCCGGGTTGAATGTAAAACGCCATTCGGCTAAGGCCCGCCGCATCAGCCAGCGGCCAAGAAACGGCAGGGTCGCACAAGCATGAAGGTCGCTACTCCAACCGCCGGACAGCATGACCCCTCGTGAACCGGAGACCAAGCGTTCCCCGCGGTTGCCTACATGAACCCACCCTCCGGCTGTGATAAGTTTGGGGGCCATGCGCGGAAGATCAAGTGTCATCGCGCTCAACGCTTTTGAAAACTCGGTCGACGTCACGAAACGCTTAACCCTTGAGAGTCCGTGACGCAGTGGCGCCCACCCGGGCAACAGCGACAAAATCCCCATATCCGCAACTAAGGGGGGATAGAGAAACACCGCTTTCAGCCGCAGCCACCACTGCACCCATTCGCCGGACGTCCGATAATGCAGTGTTGTCATCAAAACTCCAGCCCTTGCGGCCCGTCTCAGAAGGCGAGGTGCCGTCTGCAAGGGCTCCAGTTGTTCCGTCATCTTCTGGTAATCGCGGATGATTTCTTCGCCCCTCCGATTTCTCTGGGCCTCGTGCATGGTGCGAGCGGACATGACGTAATCGAGCTTAACTGCACTGGCCCTGAACATCATACGCAACCACAAGTCCGTATCGGCAGCATAGGGCACCTCCTCCCGCCAACCCTTGAGTTCGCGGGCAAGCGCTAGTCGGAAGAACGTCGCTGGTTGTGGTATCCACGTGCGCACGGAGAGGACATTCTCCATCGAAAACGCCTTGAGCGAGGTACGCATCAATTCGCATCCCGTTGTATCCACCTTGATGATATCACCGAAAACAAAAGCCCGCTCTGGATTGGCCATCAGGGCATTCACGGCCACCGTTACCGCTCCGGGCAGATAGAAATCATCTGAACTTTGAATGGCCGCGAGCTGGCCGCGAGCCCGCGCGAACCCCCTGTTGACCGCATCGACCACACCGGCATCCGGCTCGGAAATCCATTTGAGTTCCGGAATGTCGCCGAAGGACTTGAGCACCTCGACCGTGTTGTCGGTGGACGCGCCGTCGACCACGATGATTTCGATCGGGCGGTAATCCTGCGCCAGGCACGACTCAATGGTTTGCCTGATGAAGGCCCCCTGATTAAAACTGGGCACAATAATCGAAACCAACGGCCGCTCCGGCAGGGGCGCCAACCCCTGACCACACGGAACCTCAAACGAGTTATTACCACATATTTTCATAAAAAAATTGGTGGAGGGAACCACAGAATACGCAGAAGGAGATCGTCAATTCAGGATGATGCGCTAATGCTGCAACTGGGGGTAATGAGAGAAGATTATGAGATAGGCGACCTGACAACCTGTCGCCTTGTGATTTCTGTGGTTCATCCCCCAGCAGAGCCCATCACCCCGTTATGGTCGAAGCAACATCCTCCAGCCATTTTTCCACCAGCACAGCCTCTTCCTTCGGGAATATCCCTTCACCAATCAACGCCTCATAACAGCGGTGCAGGTTATCGCCCACTGCATTGGCTCCGGAAGCCAGTTCGAGCCACTCCAGAACCTCGGCGATCCGGGCATTCTGTAGATACCCCGGGAGCTCGTCGGCGAAATCTTTCATCAGGTTGTGCTCGTTGCGCTCTTGAACCACTTCCGGAGCATGGAACACAACGCCAAATCCCATGGCCCAAAGGCAGCGCTGCGCAACAAAACTCTTCCAGATGTCGCTCATCCGGAAAGAACAGTGGCTCGGGATGTAGAGCAGCGGGTAAGCCACAGGCCACCACCAAGTGCTTTGCGTGTTGAACGGGCACCACTGCCCTGGAGCAAGCCAGAGCGACGAACGATTATCAAACTCAAACGGCCGGTCCTGTGTCAGTCGCCAGACGGCATCCACGTCCGGAGAGCCGTTGACGAGGCCTTGCTGAACCGGCGCATGCGCACCGGAAACACTAGAAGGCTGACAAGCTGACAGGTTAACATCATTGCGGATCTCATTCAGAGGGAATCCGCGCGGCCAAATGTCCAAATCCCCGGAAAAATACCGGTACACATTGATCCATTGAGGAGAGCGCTCCGAACCTCGGAACTCCTGAGGACCGGAAACAGGTTCAATTTTTCTGACACTGGCAACGATCTCGGTGCGCGGTCTCCATGAAGGAAGCGGTGCGTTATCGTCGTCGGTTTCGTAAATGCACTTTGCACCAGAGCGAATCGCATGCAAATACGCGATATTCTTGCGGGCATAATGCCCTGTTGGCAATAGCTCCGATAAAGCGAATCCCGCAGATAGCTGATCCGAAAGGCTCAGGAAATCAACGAACTCGTTCGCTACATTTGATTGTGGATTGGTGGGTTGGAGGATAGGGGGATTGTTGGAGCTGGAGAAAGACGGGGATGTGTACCCATCGGCTAGGGAGGGGTGACTAGCGTTCATCACATACGCCATCGGCCCTTTTATGTCGCCGGCAACAACCAAACGGCCACCAGTCTGTTCAACCCGAAGGTATAACTCCCGCATAGCAGGCGTAGGGGACTGTATCGTCGTCACACAAACAAAGTATTCGTTACTCACATTACATATCCTTCCTATAGAATCTGCTCGTAAAAATCAATCACCTCGTCCGCCACATCTTCCCAGGTTCTTGAGGCCGCCAGCGCCCGCCCGCGCTCCCACCGACTTCGATCCGGGATCTGCTGTTCGAGTGAGCCTAGCGCCTGTGTGATTTCTTCGACATTGCGGGGATCAAAATAAACCGGGACATCGCGACCGACCTCGGGCAGGGATCCGGCATTCGCCGCCGCCACGGGAAGGCCCGCAGCCATCGCCTCAAGCAGTGGAAACCCGAACCCTTCGCATAGCGACGGAAAAACAAACGCATCCGCCGCATAATAAGCGGCAACCAGATCCAATTCCGGGAGCCGGGAAACCGCTACAACCCGATCCGTTAAACCCAATGCTTCAATTTTTGACCGTTCCGTCGGAGTCCATGGTCCACCCCCGACACTCAACAGCCGATAGCGGCCGCATCCATCCCACTGGGCGTAAGCATCCAGTAATCGATCAAAGTTCTTATGTAAATACCGCCCACCGCTGTGCAGCAGAAAAGGAGTTCCGCCTGAAAATTTACCACGAAACTCCACCACAGCCGCCTGCGAAGGCCGATTCAGAAAGCAGGGATCTAGCGCATGTGGAATCACCTGCTGCAACTTATCCTCGATGTTATAGAAGGCGGCACACTCACGTCGGCTATCTTTGGAAGGAAATATTATCGCGGTCGCAGCCTTCACACACCGCTGACGATCCTTGATATGTCGCTGATCCTGCGCGTTATGAAAGAACTCTGTAAACCGTTCATAAATGGCATCTTGAAACGTTAATACCTGAGAAATTTGCAACCCCTGATGGGTACTATAGAACGAGGAATGGAAAATTCCTCGGTCGAATCCACCCCAGAAGACCTTCTCGACATGACGCGACCGCCATTCGTTCAAAGCTTTAAAGACCCGGCCAGGCCTCCAGTTTTTCGCGGTTGGCGTATGGAGTTTCGCAGAATGTTCCGATAAACTATCGGGGCAGGTCGTTCCAGGCGGCAGCACCAGCGTAAGATCCACCCGATTCGTTCTGATCATGGCCGCAAGCATCGAGTTGAAATTACGCGAAATTCCCCCGTGGCTTTGCAGCCCGAAGATGCGGCCATCCACCACCAATCGGATTGTTTCTGATGCATTCACTAAAATAGCACAGCCTCAACCTGATTTACCATTTCCTGTATCCCATAGGATCTCTGGATCTGCAGAGAGCCATTTTTGGCCAGGACCATCGATGACTCTGGATCCCTGTGCACACTCAAAATAGCATCCGCCAATGCACGGACATTCCCTGCCGGATACGTCCAGGCGTTAACACCGTTTCGCAGCAATTCACAACTTCCCCCCGTCGTGGTCCCGATCACAATCAAACCGGATGTCATGCCCTCAAGCAGGGCGATCGAAAACGGTTCATCCCACTCCGAGCAGAATAAGAGTACATCGTGATCCGCATATAAATCGGGAAGACGCTCATGCGGAACGTGTCCAAAAAACCGGATCACGTCTGACAATCCCAACTCGTCCACCCGTGCTTCCAAGGATTTAACATAAGCTGGCTCCTGTGTTCCACCAGCCACACTCACACTCACCCCGCAGCGCATATCTGCCGGAATCAATCCCATCGCCTCCACCAAAGTATTCAAGCCCTTTTCCTTCCTGAGCTGCCCTGAAAAAAGGAAACGGCCCTGATAGCCAGACGTCCGAGGTCTTACAAAATGATCTAAAGGGACGCCCCAATACACGACCCGGTTTTTTGCAGCCTTTAATCCCCGTTTTTCATGATAGGCCTGAACAAACTGACTCGTAAAAATCCGCACAGGAAATGGCTTCCCGTTATTATCAGGAAGAGGCCAGCCCATCCATTTCATTCCGGTTTCAATCCATCCTTTTACTACCCGTCGCACCAAAGAGCTCGGACGATGCCGCCAGAACTGTAGCCACGGATCACGGGCCAGCGACCTTTCCAGCGCATAATCGGATACCAAATGCGCGCATTGAACTTTCTGGCAGAGCTGTATTTCATCGAGAATTCCCTGCCAAAGTCCCCACGTATTAAATACCAATACGGCATCCGGAGAAAATACCCGGCGAGTCTTGCGCAACGCGCACAAATCTTGTCGATACCGCCCGCAAAGAGTCACGAGCGAAGGACGTCCCGTCGGCGAAGGATCCCAGCGAAGAACCCGCGCGACGCCATCCTCCACATCCTGAACATCCTCTTTGCGAAATACGCTGGTTATCACCCGGACCTCATGCCCCCGCTGGCGCAATCCATCCACCACATCCCGACATCCCAGCTCGTACCCGCCAAGATAATGCGGCGGATACAAATTACTGATCACCAGAATACGCTTCACATAGCTCACCGGCGCAGCGCTCCCGGGAATCCAATTGCCAATCGGCTTCCTTGAATTTGATAGCAGGGGAATATCTTCGAGCATTCATTTAAATATTCAGCCACTCCGCTGCATTCCGGATGCTCATCCGTAAAAATATAGTCGTCCCACACAATGATTCCGCTCTCGTGGACCAGTTTTATGGCCCATTCACTGTCATTCTTAACAAACGGATAGGTATGATTAGCATCCACAAAAACCAGATCCATCCGCCCCAAATAGGGCGCATAATCAAACGCACGCGTATCCCCAAAACACTGTTCGATGCGATCCGCCTCCAACGTACCAAGGAACGAAGAACCGGAAGTATACAAGAATTCTTTTCCAAAGAGATTGCTTCTGGATTCCGCATCAAGGTCCAGCGTCGTGATGCTTGCGGATGTATTCATCGCCATCACTCGGGTTGCAGAACCGATATAAGTTCCAAACTCAAATATTCGCTTTGGGTTCACGGCGCAGCATACATACGCCAGGACAGCCAGTTGGGAAACCGGTGATGCCATGAAATCGTCTCGCGTCACCTCAGGGGGCGGTAACATTACGAACGAAACGCTTGCCTCCGGAAATAACTGATCGATTGCTCGCGCTTCCAGGGAGAAGTGCAATTTCACGCGGCACTCGACAGAACATTCAGCACGTCTGCGATGTTCAATCATACCATACGGAATGCAGTTTTTCAACCAAGTCCGGATTCTATTTTTCATACCATGCCCCAAACCAAGCGATCCCAATTATCCAAAAATAAAAAAATCTCACGTACGTCCTGAATCGTTCAACCCAGGCTCAGCAACCAAAACCGATGAAGAGTGGACAATAGATCCCCACCACTCAGGCACCCACTCTTTTAACAAGCCATGAGGCACTTGGGGGGAAATCACCTCAAACCCGCCCCACCCGACCAAAACATCGTGTGGACGACGGGCATCTTTTCGCTCCGCATCCTGAATTGACAAATTCATGGAATAAAACCCAGGGGCCAAATTTAAATTAGAAAGAACCAATCGTATCTCATGCACTCCACAACAAAAGATTTCCCAAACAGGGCTCCATCCTCCGAGGATCGCATCGCCCTCACCATTTCGAATGGTATAGCCGATAATTAATGGGTGCGGTCGCCCGATCTCAACGGAAACCCCAATTTCCAAAGGAGCTCCAAACGGAAGCCTGTCTTCCTTAAGAGAAACAAGCCCCACCTCACGGAAGACCGCTCCAGGGTCGCTCATCTGTCGTTTTTCGCACAAGAGCTCTTCAACCGGAACCCGGCGACAACTCGTCTGCCGCTTGCGTTCTCCGTTATAGTGAGCAATCGCCGCCGCCGTTTCTCCGATTAATTCAACCCCCCCTTGACTTAACAACACACAGCGGGACGTGAGCTGTGCAATCATCTTCATATTGTGACTTACAAACAAGATTGTGCGGCCCTGGTTCGAAACATCTTTCATTTTCCCGATGCACTTTTTCTGGAATTCAGCATCGCCTACGGCCAGAACCTCGTCCACGATCAGAATCTCGGGATCGAGATGCGCGGCCACCGCAAACCCGAGCCGGACGACCATCCCGCTGGAGTAACGTTTAACCGGCGTATCCAGATAGGCGGCGCAGCCGGAGAACTCGACGATTTCGTCAAGCTTGGTGGCAATCTCGGTTCGTGTCATCCCCAATACCGCCCCATTAAGATAGATGTTTTCGCGACCGGTCAAATCCTGATGGAACCCGGTGCCTACCTCCAGCAGGCTGGCAATCCGACCCTTGACCCGCACCTCTCCCGTGGTCGGTGCCGTAATCCGGCTCAGAATCTTGAGCAACGTGCTCTTGCCCGCGCCGTTCCGTCCGATGATCCCAAGCACCTCGCCACGCTGGACCTCGAAATTGATATCCTTGAGCGCCCAGACGTACTCTGAAGAGAGGGATGAGGGATGAGAGCTGAAAGCTGAAGTATTAGAACTGCCGACATCCGACTTCTGTCCTCCGTCTTCCGTCTTCTGTCCTCCATCTTCTGTTTTCTGCTTGCCCCTCTCAGCTTTCCGCTTTCCGCCCTCACCCCTTACTTCTGCTTTGCCGGTGCGGATGTTGGTTCCGGTGACAGAAAGATAGGGATCGGGTAGACCGCGAACCCGGTGCCACCAGCGATTGATATCGTGGTGTAGGGAACCAGTGGACACCTCACCAAGGCGGTACTGCTTGGAGAGATTTTCGAC